>JBGAJT010000036.1:0-17505 GCA_044224785.1 Candidatus Nanopelagicales bacterium
ACGAGTCGATGACCGAGACGTTGCTGTTGATGTAGATGCACGCCGCGACGACAGCGCCGACCGGCGCCGCACGGCTGCTCGTGAACGCCCACGTCGACAGCGACGTCTGCGACCCGGCATCGACGAGGACGGTGAACGCCGGAGTGGCGTACCGCGTCGGCGTCCCGAGCAGCCAGTCCGTCGCGACGCTCGACTCGGCCTCGGCGAGCCACTCCTTCCGGATCGGCTCGCCGCCGAGGACGCGGCCCGGCTCGAGGCCGAGCGGATCGCCGCGCTGGAGGCCGCCCGCCTCGAGGCCGAGCGGATCGAGGCCGAGCGCCTCGCCGCCGAGGAGGCCGCTCGCGTCGAGGCGGAGCGGATCGAGGCCGAGCGCCTCGCCGTCGAGGAGGCCGCCCGCCTGGAGGCCGAGCGCCTCGAGGCCGAGGAGGCCGCTCGCGTCGAGGCGGAGCGGGTCGAGGCCGAGCAGCTCGAGGCCGAGCGCCTCGCAGTCGTGGCGGCAGCCCGCGCGGAGGCCGAGGAGTCGGCGCACCGCGAGGCCGAGCGCATCGCCGTCGAGGAGGCCGCCCGCCTCGAGGCCGAGCGCCTCGCCGCCGAGGAGTCCGCGCACCACGAGGGCGCGACCGCCGTCCTGGACCGGTTCGGCGACGTCGACGACGACGACGACGAGCGCGCGCACGCCTCGCTGCTCACCGAGTTCGTGCTCGACACCTCCGACCTCGGATCGCTGCCCGAGCCCGACGCCGCACCGGTGGCCGGTCTCGACGAGCCCGAGCGCGAGCACGTCCTGGCGCGCAGCTCGGACCCCGGAGACTTCTTCGCGACGACGACCCAGCCCGACCTCGAGCCGGCGATGGCCGGAGCGCGCGCCGAGGGTGCCGACATGGCGGCGCTGCTCTTCGAGCTCTCCAGCCTCGGCGGTGCGTTCGACAACGACCCCGACACGTCGTCGACGGGCGCGAAGGTCACCACGCGACCGCTGCAGGCCGACACGTCCGAGCACAAGACCAAGAAGCGCAAGCTCTTCGGCCGCTGACGCCCCTCGGCGTCACCGTCACCACGACCACCCCACGGCGTACGCCGACGTGCCGCCCTGCCACGATCTGGCCATGCGAGCAGTGGTGCAGCGGGCCGACGGCGGCCGGGTCGAGATCGCGGGCGAGACCGTGTGGTCGTTCACCGGCCCCGGGCTCGTCGTGCTCGTCGGCGTCACCCACGACGACACCGTCGACGCCGCCCGGCGCCTGGCCGCGAAGATCCACGACCTGCGCGTGTTCGAGCCGCGCCACTCGAGCGAGCCGATCACCGACGGCCGCCGCGAGCTGTCGGCGTCCGAGCTCGGCCTGCCGCTCCTCGTCGTCAGCCAGTTCACCCTGTACGGCGACACCCGCAAGGGCCGTCGGCCGACGTGGACGGCAGCGGCACCCGGCCCGGTGGCCGAGCCGTTGGTCGACGCCGTGGTCGCGGAGCTGCGGGCGCGCGGGGCGGAGGTCGGCACCGGGGTGTTCGGCGCCGACATGCGCGTCGACCTCGTCAACGACGGCCCGATCACCCTGGTCCTCGAGGTCGGCTGACGCCGTCACCCGTCCGCACGGCGGGTGACCGGGGCGGTCGCCGCGGCTGCGCTCGGTGACGCTTGCTCAAGCCCCGCTGACGGCCTGCTCAGGGTTCGTCTGCCGATGCGGCGATCGGGCTGGACCACCGGTTCTCTAGGAGGGACACCAGTCCTCCCGACCCCGAGGTGCCCCCCATGTCCCGCATCCGTCGCCGCTTCGCCGCCCCGCTCGACCGCGGCGCCTCCGCCGTCGAGTACGCCCTGCTGATCGCCGCCATCAGCGCCGTCATCATCGGCATCGCGTTCGGGCTCGGCGCCCGGGTGCGCTCGGCCGTGGACTCGACCAGCACCTGCATCGGCACCAAGGGCGTCGGCTGCTCCACCGCGTCCGCCGGCGGCTCGAGCGCCACCCCCACCCCGTCGACGTCCAGCACGTCGGGCTCCGGCTCGTCCGGCTCGGGTTCCTCCGGCTCCGGCTCCTCGGGCTCCGGCTCGTCCGGCTCCGGTTCCTCGGGCTCCGGCTCGTCCGGCTCGGGCAACAACGGGAACGGGAACAGCAACGGGAACGGCAACGGGAACGGCAACAACGGCTCGGGCAACGGCTGGGGCTGGGGCAACGGCAACAACGGCGACGACTGAGCCGTCGCCGCAGCAGCACCGCACGCGCGCCGGGATCCGGCGGTCGGCACCCGACCGCAGGATCCCTCGTGCGTCAGGCGGGCAGCGTCGCGACGAACTCCTGGAGCCACGCGCGCAGCTCCGGACCGAGGTCCTCGCGCTCGCACGCGAGGCGCACCACGGCCTGCAGGTAGGACAGCCGGTCGCCCGTGTCGTAGCGCCTGCCGCGGAACACGACGCCGGTCACGCCGCCGCCGTCCGTCGGCTCGACGTCGGACACCAGCGTGCACAGCGCATCCGTCAGCTGGATCTCGCCGCCGCGTCCGGGCTGGGTCTTCTCGAGGATCCCGAACACCGCCGGGTCCAGGACGTAGCGGCCGATGATGGCGTAGCTGCTCGGCGCCTCCTCGGTCGAGGGCTTCTCCACCAGGTCGGTGATGCGGACGACGTCGTCGTCCTCGCCCGGCAGCGCCTCGACCGCGGCGCACCCGTAGAGGTGGATCTGCTCGCGCGGCACCTCCATGAGCGCGACGACGCTGCCGCCGAGCCGGCCGCGCACGTCGACCATCCGCGTGAGCAGCGGGTCACGCGGGTCGATGAGGTCGTCGCCGAGCAGGACGGCGAAGGGCTCGTGCCCCACGTGGCGGGCGGCGCACAGGACCGCGTGGCCCAGGCCCTTGGGCTCGCCCTGGCGCACGTAGTGCACCGACGCGAGGTCCGTGCTGCGCTGCACCAGATCGAGCTTCTCGGTGTCGCCCTTGGCCTGCAGGGTCGCCTCGAGCTCGGCGGCGCGGTCGAAGTGGTCCTCGAGCGGTCGCTTGTTGCGCCCGGTCACCATGAGGACGTCGTCGAGGCCGGCGGCGACCGCCTCCTCGACCACGAGCTGGATGGCCGGGGTGTCGACGACGGGGAGCATCTCCTTGGGCGTCGCCTTCGTGGCGGGGAGGAACCGCGTGCCGAGCCCGGCCGCGGGGATCACCGCCTTGGTCACGATCTGGTCCACGTCCGCCACCGCTCCCTGCTCCGTCGTGCCGCCATGACACCACACGCGCCTGCGCCCTACCCGCCAGGCGGCTGCCGTCACGCTGTGACGACGACCTCCTGGGCCGCGGCGACCTCGCCGGTCTCGTCCGACCCCACCACGAGGGCGGCGTCGACGGGCACCGACCGCTTGATGACCGCGAGGCCGACAGGTCCGAGATCGGCATGTTCGGCCACCGACATGAGCGCTCCGACCTCGCGTCCCGCGTGCCGGACCGGGTCGCCGCGCTCCGGGGCCCGTGCGGCGCTCCCGTCGAGGTGCAGCTGCACCAGCCGCCGCGGCGGCCGGCCCAGGTTGTGCACCCGGGCCACGGTCTCCTGACCCCGGTAGCAGCCCTTGTCCAGGTGAACCGCGGCCGGCACCCAGCCGACCTCCTGCGGGATGGTGCGGTGGTCGGTCTCGAACCCCAGGCGGGGGACGGCGGCCGCGATGCGCAGCGCCTCCCAGGCCCACGTGCCCGCACCGGGACGGCCGTCGACGTACGCCGCGAGACCCTCGCGCGGCACGACGACCTCGCGGCCGACCCACACGTCGGGGCGCTCGGGCACGTACCGCAGCGACGCGGGATCGTGCGCCTCGCGCTCGCCGAACACCTGCGGGATCACGTACGTCGGCAGCACCTCGTGCCGCGCCGCGACCGGCTCCGCGACGACGGCGTACGCATCGGTGACGTCGGCGACCTCGACGCGCAGCAGGAAGCGCATCCGGTCGAGGTACGCCGCCAGTGCCGGCGCCGTGCCCGGCTCGACCGTGATCCACGTCGTGGTGCCGTCGTCGGCGAGGTGCAGCTCGTGCTCGACGTGCCCGTGGGGCGACAGGATCAGCGCGAGCGCGCTCCCGCCCGCCGGCAGCTCGCGCACGTGCTGGGTGGTGAGGTCGTGCAGCCACGTCAGGCGGTCCGGACCGGTGACGGTGACGACACCGCGGTGGGAGAGGTCGACCCACCCCTCGCCACGCAGGAGGGTGCGCTGCTCGCCCAGCGGGTCGCCGTAGTGCCAGGCCACGCCGGCGTCGACCGAGTCGTCGGGAGCGGGGCAGGCGCCTGGCAGCGCGAGGAGCGGGCTGGTGGTCATGGTCGGCTCAACCCCGCAGGCGTCCGGATGCTTCCCTGCTCAGGCGGTCGACGCCGATGAGCAGCTCGAGCACTCGCCGTGCAGCGCGACGTGGCTGACGTCGGTGACGAACCCGGTGCGCCGGCGCAGCTCGTCCAGGAACGGCTCGGCGATCGCGGCGTCGACCGACATGACGCTGCCGCAGCTGTCGCACACGAGATGGATGTGCACGTGGTCGTCGACGGCGTGGTAGGTCGGCGCGCCGTGCCCGATGTGCGCATGGGTGACGAGGCCGACCTCCTCGAGCACCTCGAGGTTGCGGTAGACGGTCGAGAGGTTGACGCCGGTGGCGGTGCGCTGCACCTCGGCGAGGATCTGCTCGGGCGTGCCGTGCCCGAGCCGGCCGATGGCCTCGAGGACGAGCTGGCGCTGCGGGGTGATGCGGTAGCCGCCCCGGCGCAGCTTCTGCTCCCACTCCTCGCCGGCCACCGCGGTCACGCCCTCTGCAGACGTGCGGACAGGTGGGGCGTCAGCGGGTGGCCGACCGCGGCCATGTCGTAGCGCCACAGCAGCTCGCCGTCGACGAGCCCGTAGAGCCGCGTGCCGCCGCTGACCTCCTTGGCCGAGTCGGTGCGTGCCACGACGTCGGTCTGCAGCTCGGCCCGCGCGCCGGTGATGACGGCGTTCTCGATGCCGGTCACCGTGATGTCGCCGAGCCACACCTCGGCGAAGCCGGTGGGGTGGGCCAGCAGCAGCTCGACCTTGTTGTCGGGGCGCGGGCGCCAGAAGCCGGCCTCGGTGCCCAGCGGCTTGATGCGGTTGCCGTCGGCGTCGAGCTTCCAGCTGCGGCTCCAGTACGACAGGAACGGACGGCCGTCGGAGGCGAAGGTGACCTCCTGGCCGAACTGGAACTCGTCGATCGTGGGGTAGCCGCCGACGCCGACGCCGACCCACGTGCCGATCAGCCACGACAGCGGCAGGAGCTCGTCGGGCAGGGCGGGCTGCTCGGTCACGTCGTCCTCCGGGAGCGGGTCCCTGTGTCGCGCGCCGCGCGGGCGCCGGTGTCAGTCCTGGTCGCGGTAGAGCCGCACGACCGCGGTGCCCCCGACACCCACGACCACGAGGATCACGAGGAGGAGCAGCACGGTGGAGACGGTCTCGACCACGCGGCGATCCTAGGCCGTGGGCGTGCACGCGACGCAGGCGCCGCGCCTACCCTCGGGGCATGGCCCGTTCCCTCGTCCTCAAGGTCACGTGCGGCGCCGAGGCGCCCGAGCGCCTCTCGCAGGGCGTCACCGTCGCCGCGACCGCCGTCGCCTCCGGCGTCGACGTCTCGCTGTGGCTCACCGGCGACGCCGTCTGGCTCGCCGTCCCGGGGAAGGTCCCCGACCTCGGCCTCGAGCACGCGGTGCCCCTCGCGGACCTCGTCGCCGCGGTGCTCGCAGGCGCCACGGTCACGGCCTGCTCGCAGTGCGCGACCCGGCGGGGCATCGGCCCCGACGACGTCGCACCCGGCGTGCGGATCGCCGGCGCGGCCACCTTCGTCGAGGAGGCGCTCGCCGAGGGCGCGCAGGCGCTCGTCTACTGACGCGGTGCGCCGGGGCGCGCGACCACGGCGTAGCGCTCGTCGTGCAGCGGGGCTCCCCACAGCACCGCGTCGTCGAGCGCGACGACCTCGCTCACGCAGCCGAGGTCGTCGAGCAGCCCGACGAGGTCGTCGGCGTGCAGGCCCGCACCCGTGTGCCAGAAGCCCTCGACGAGCACCAGCCGGCCGTCGGGCCGCAGCAGTCCCAGCCAGCGCGCCAGCGCGTCGGCCGGGTCGGGCAGCGCCCACACCACGTGCCGCGCGACGACGGCGTCGACCGACCCGTACCGCCACGGTGGGTACGACGCATCGCCGACGACCACGTCCACGTCGACGCCGGACGCCCGCGCCTTCGCGCGAGCGAGGTCGACCATCCGGGGCGCGAGATCCAGCGCTCGCACCCGATGACCGGCCTCGGCGAGAAGCACGCTGAGAGTCCCTGTGCCGCAACCGATATCGGCGATGTCCGACGGCGGGGTCGGCAGCAGCGACGTCAGCAGGTCCGCCCAGGCGGCGCGCGCCGCGGGGTCGCGCAACCCGTGATCGGGCTCGTCGTCGAACGTCGCGGCGGCGGCGTCCCACTCCTGCTGCACGACGGCGTCGGCCACCTGGAACCAGAGCCAGGTGTCGGCGTGGACGCCGTCGCGCGCGAGGCGGACCTCCTCGACCACGTCGCCGACCGCGGCCTCCGGCACCAGGTGGCGCCAGATCCGCGCAGCGCGCACGTTCTCCTCCTGGAACGCGATCCCCCAGCGACCGGGTCGGCCGCGCAGCAGGGCGAGCGCCGCAGCGCGGCCCACCCCGCGGCCACGGGCCGCGCGCACGACGAAGAACTCCGCGAGCGAGCGTCCGCCGGTCTCGTGCGGACGGACCAGCGCGAAGCCGACGAGCCGACCGTCGCTGCGGATGAGCACCGCCTCGCGTGCCGGGTCGGTCACAAACTCGACCAGGCGCGGGTCGGGGAACAGCCCGTCCGCACCGGGGAGGGTCCCGCGGAACTCCGAGAGGTCGTGGCGCTCGAGCTGGCTCAGCCGCGCGAGGACGTCGAGGTGCTCGGCGCCGACGCTCTGCAGGACGACCTCGGGCACCCGCCCACTCTCGCACCGATACGCCGGACACGCCGCAGCCCGGCTACGAGGATGAAGGCCCGACACGAGGAGGCGCCGGCATGACGGAGACCGTCACGCTCGACACGTTCGCGCGCATGGAGACCGCGCGCATGTTCCGGGACCTGCAGGCCGTGGCGGGCGGCCCGAACCGGTGGCACCACAATCGCGAGGCCACGGCGCTCGACCAGCAGACCGTCGTCCGCATGAACCGCGACACCCTCTACAGCCTCGCGGTCGTCGACCTCGGTCGACCCGCGGAGCTCGTGATGCCGCAGTCCGGCGGACGCTACCTGTCCGTCATGGCGGTCACCGAGGACCACTACATCAACAAGGTCTTCCACGACGCCGGCGTCCACGTGCTCGACCCCGTCGCGCTCGGCTCCCGCTACCTCGTGCTGGCCGCCCGGGTGCTCGCCGATCCCGACGACCCCGCGGACCTCGCGAAGGCGCACGAGGTGCAGGACGGCCTGGCGCTGCTGCACCGCGACGGCGAGCCCTTCGTGATGCCCGACGTCGACGCCGCGAGCCTCGACGGGCTGCGCAGCGCGCTCTCCGCGCTCGCGCCGTACGGCTTCGACAGCCGACGCGCCTTCGGCAGCGAGCACCACGTCGACCCGCTGCAGCACCTGATCGGCACGGCGGTCGGGTGGGGCGGCCTGCCCGAGACCGAGGCGGTCTACGACCTCGCCGCGATGGGGCTGCCGCAGGGTCACTACACGATCCGCGTCGGCGACGTCCCGGTCGACGGCTTCTGGTCGCTGTCGGTCTACGACGGCGACGGCTTCTTCGCGCCCAACGACCACGGCCGCTACAGCGTGAACTCGGTGACGGCGCAGCGCGATGCCGACGGCGGCGTCACGATCAACCTCGGCGGCGACCCCTCGCTGCGCAACCAGATCCCGCTGCCCGACGGCTGGAACGCCACGGTCCGGCTCTACCGCCCGCGTCCCGAGGTCGTCGACGGCAGCTGGACCTTCCCCGCCCCCGTCCCGGCGTAGCGCACGGCGGGCACGGCGGCCGCGGACGAGCACCGCGGCCGCCGCCCACCCTCACCGGCACGCGACCGGGAGCCTGGGGGTCAGACGGCGACGACGAGCTCGACCACCTGGCCGCGCTGCGCGAGCA
This sequence comes from Candidatus Nanopelagicales bacterium, assembly GCA_044224785.1. Lineage (GTDB taxonomy): Bacteria > Actinomycetota > Actinomycetes > S36-B12 > CAIYMF01 > Longivirga. The sequence continues at coordinate 8,084 of JBGAJT010000036.1, forward strand.
CGGGGTGGTCGACCGTCGCGCCCGGGGCGTGCGCGCGCACGGTCCACGTGCCGGGCAGCGCGAAGAAGCGGAACTGGCCGCTCGGGGTGGTGGGCACCTCGGCGGTGAACTCGCCGCGGGTGTCGAGCAGGCGGACGTAGGCGCCGCCCACGGGGCTGCCGTCGCGCACGACGGTCCCCTGCACGACGGACTCCTGGGCGACGTCGATGCCGGCGAGGGAGAAGCCGGCGGGGCTCGCGGCACCCGCGAGCAGGGTGGCTCGGGTCATGAGGGACTCCGGGGAGCACGCGCCCGGTCGGCGCAGCAGCGCGCGACGGGGCACGGAAGGACGAGGGGGACGACCCTCGACGGGGTCTGGGTGGCGGACGGGCCGCCGACGGGGCCGGTGGCTCAGGCGCGCGTGAGCACGCGCTTGCCGAGCAGGTAGACCTCGCACCCCAGACAGAAGGCGAACGCGGCGTTGAGGAACGCGGCGGCGAAGGCGAACGCCACGGCGACGTAGGCGACGACGGTGACGCCGAGCAGCAGCGCGACGAGGCCGACGAGGGCGAACCCGAGGCCGACGGTCTGAGCGAACCGCGGCGGGGCGGCGTCCTCGAACTCCGTGGCCTCGCCGATGCGCGGGCGCACGACGCGGCGGAACAGGACGCCGTAGGGCTGGGCCTGCAGGCCGACGATCGCGCCGAGGCCGAAGACGAGCGTCTGCCACGCGAGGAGCGCGACCGACACCGGCGACGGCATCGTGAGCAGGATCAGGCCGAGGACGACCGTGGTGATCGCGGCGCCGAAGCGCGGGCCGCGGACGTCGACGACCGTGCGGCCCGAGTCGCAGACGACGTCGGCCGCCGGGGCGACGGCGGGGGTGCTGGTGCGGTTGTCGAGCTGGGACATCGGAGGGCTCCTGGGTGCGCGGGACGGGTCCGGGCGGGTCCGGACCGCGCGCAGGGAGCGGGGGTCCGGTCAGGGCATCCGACACGTGCAGGAGGCGAGGCGGCCGAAGTCGACCGCGCGCCTCTTGATGAGATCCACCGACTGCATGCGGAAAGCAGGTAAGGCGCGACGCGCCACCCGCTCCCCGGGGTCAGACCACCTGGCCGAGGGCGGCGATCACGTCGGCCTTGCGCGGCGCGCCCGCGGCCCGGACGCGGACCAGCCCCGTGCTGTCGAGCACGAGGACGGTGGGCGTGCGACGGACGTCGAGGCGCCGCACGAGGTCGAGGTGCGACTCGGCGTCGACCTCGACGTGCGTCACGCCGTCGACCATCCCGACGACCTCCTCGAGCACCACGCGCGTGCTGCGGCAGGGGGCGCAGAAGGCCGAGGAGAACTGCACGAGGGTGGCGCGGCTGCCGAGCTCGACGCCGAGGTCGCCGGCGTCCATCCGGTCGCCGCCGTGCGCGTGGCCGCCGCCATGACCCGTGCCGGGGACGTGCTGCGACCCCTCGGTGTCGGCGGGGAGCTCGACGGCAGCGGGCGCGGCAGCAGGCGTCGAGGTCGTGCGCATCCGGCCGTCAGTGGCACGCCGGTACAGCCCGAAGGCGGCGGCGGCGATCAGGACGACGACGAGGACGACAGCACCGGTCACGGGAGCACCAACCGCGCGGAGGCGCGCGGTGTTCCGCGGTGGTCGCGGCTGCCGCCGGCGAAGGGCGGGAGCACGTCGACCACCGCGCCGGGCACGAGCTGCACCTCGGCGGGCGGGCGCGTCCCCGGGCTGACCTCGTCGACGAGGTAGGAGCAGCGGCCCAGGACGACGTCGAGCGGCGAGCCCTCGCCGTACCGCGCCCGCACCGCGTCGAGCAGCCCGGCGAGCGTCGGTTCCGAGGGGAACTCCTCCTCGGGGCGGCCCGCCGCCGCCTTCGCGGCAGCCCAGTAGCGCACCAGGACGACGTCGCTCATGCCTTGTGCTCCAAGGGTTCGGGGGCTTCCTGTGCGTGCAACGACTCGACGACCCACGCACCGATCCGCGCGACGAGCTGCTCGTCGGTGGCCGACTCCGCGTGGGCGAAGCCCTCGAGGACCCACGCCGTCGTGCGGTCCTCGACCCCGCGCCGGGCGGCGCCCTCGACCGCCGATGCTTCCAGGCTGCGCGCGTGCTCGACGGGGAAGTAGGTGTCGCGGTCGCCGTGCACCACCAGCAGCGGCACGGGCGGGATCATCGCGGCCGACTCCGACGGCGACAGCGGGTAGGGCTCGGACCACTCCTGGTCGGTGACCCGCGTGCCGAACGCCGAGCGCAGCACCGTCCGTCCGACGCGGGTGCCGACCGCGGTGCAGCAGGCGCATCGGCGGCGTGCCCTTGTAGAACCAGAACCCCGCGCCGCTCACCGACACCACGGCGTCGGGCCGGGTGCCGTCAGCAGCGAGCGCGGCCTGGCGCAGCACGATCGACCCGCCCATCGAGAAGCCGACCGTGACCAGGTGCCGGCCGCCGAGCCAGCGCGCGTAGCCGAGCGCGGCGTCGAGGTCGAGCACCTCCTCGTCGCCGATGGTCGTGACGCCCGACGACGCGCCGTGCCCGCGGCTGTCGTAGGACACGACCCCGCCGAACTGCTTGAGCGCCAGGGCGATCGCGCGGTTGTCCGGTCGGCGCCACCCGCCGGTGAACCCGTGGGAGACGACGAGGACGAGACCCTCGACCGCGCCCGCATCGGGGGCGTCGTACGCCACGGAGATCCGCTCGCCGTCGGCGGCGAGCACCGTGCCGGTACGGCTCGGTGCCGGCCCCGACGGGCCCCTCGACGACGGGCGCAGATCCATGTCCGCTAGTCTGCCTCTCGAGGGATCCGGGCGACGACGCCCCCGGGTCCCTTCGCGTTTCCGCACCAGGCGTCGTCACGGGAGGCCCGTCATGGCGTCGTTGCTGCTCCTCACGAACGACCTGCTGCCCTCGTCCGAGGTGCTGCCCGCCCTGGGACTGCTCTCGCACCAGATCCGCGTCATGCCCGCCGAGGCGACCGCCCTGCTCGACGCCCCCGCGTGCGACGCGATCCTCGTCGACGGCCGTCGCGACCTCCCCGCGGTCCGCAGCTTCACCCGCCTGCTGCGCACCACCGGGGTCGACGTCCCCGTCCTGCTGGTGATGACCGAGGGTGGCCTGGTCGGCGTCAACGCGGAGTGGGGCGTCGACGACGTCGTGCTCGAGACCTCCGGCCCGGCCGAGGTCGACGCCCGGCTGCGCCTCGCGATCGGCCGCCTCGAGCGCCGGACCGACGACGACGCCCCCGACGAGATCCGCTCCGGCGACGTGAGCATCGACGAGGCGACCTACACCGCGCGCGTCGGCGGCCGCATCCTCGACCTCACCTACAAGGAGTTCGAGCTGCTCAAGTTCCTCGCACAGCACCCGGGCCGCGTGTTCTCGCGCGCCCAGCTGCTGCAGGAGGTCTGGGGCTACGACTACTTCGGCGGCACCCGCACGGTCGACGTCCACGTGCGTCGGCTGCGCGCCAAGCTCGGACCGGAGCACGAGGCCGTGATCGGCACCGTGCGCAACGTCGGCTACCGCTTCGTGGCCGCGCCGGCGCGCTCCGAGGACCTCGCTCCCGTCCCCGTCGCGTAGAGCCCGACCCGCCGGGACCTCCACCGCACGGCACCGCCGTGCAGGCGCGCCCCTAGGGTTGCCGCGTGAACCCGGTGGAGTGGCAGGTCCGACGCCACCTCGGCGATGCCGAGGTGGCGGCCGTGTCCGCCCTCGTCGACCGCGTCACCGCCGCCGACTCGATCGCTCCGCTGTCCGAGCACGTGCTGCTCCACCTGCGCCATGGCGGCGACAGCGACGTGCGGCACGTCCTCGCGCACGCCGAGGGCCGGCTCGTCGGCTACGCCCACCTCGACGTCACCGACCAGGTCGCCGGCTCCAGCGCCGAGGTGGCCGTCGACCCGGCCTTCCGGCGCCAGGGGGTCGGCCAGGGGCTCGTGCGCCGGGTGCTCGCGGAGTCGCCCGACGGCCGGCTGCGGCTGTGGTCGCACGGCGAGGAGAGCGGCGCCGCACCGCTGGCCGCCTCGCTCGGGTTCCGCCTGAGCCGCACGCTGCTGCAGATGCGCCGTCCGCTCGACGAGACGCTGCCGGAGCCGGTGTGGCCCGACGGTGTCCGGCTGCGCTCCTTCCTCCCTGGCCTCGACGACGACGAGTGGGTCGCGCTCAACGCGCGCGCGTTCGTCGATCTCCCCGACCAGGGCGGCTGGACCGTCGACGACCTCCGGCTGCGGATGCGCGAGCCGTGGTTCGACCCCGAGGGCTTCCTCGTCGCGGTCGAGGACGGTGGCAGCGGTGTTGGCGAGCGGATGATCGGCTTCCACTGGACGAAGGTCCACGGCGCCGACCACCACCACGACCACGGGCACGCCGACGAGCACCACGAGCCCGGTCATGAGCACGTCGACGGAGACCACGACCACCACGAGGACCACCACGCCCACGACCCGATGGGCGAGGTCTACGTCGTCGGGGTGGACCCCGACCAGCAGGGCCGCGGCCTCGGTCGCGCGCTCACGCTCGTCGGGCTGCAGCACCTGCGCGCCCGTGGGCTGGCCGACGCCATGCTCTACGTCGACGCCCGCAACACCTCGGCGGTGGCCCTCTACGAGAGCCTGGGCTTCACCCTGTGGGACACCGACGTCGAGTTCAGCACCTGATCGCATCCACGCTGGTCAGAGCGGTTCCGGTGCCCCCGGCGACCGCGCAGCGCAGCGCCGGGTCTGGCAAGGTTGACCCATGAGCGCCGAGCCCCTCGCCCCCGAGCAGCAGCCGGAGCCGGTCCCCCTGCCCGACGACCGCTTCCTCGACCGCGAGCTGTCGTGGCTGGCCTTCAACGCCCGGGTGCTCGAGCTCGCCGAGGACGACGCGCTCCCCCTGCTCGAGCGCGCCAAGTTCCTCGCGATCTTCGCGAGCAACCTCGACGAGTTCTTCATGGTGCGCGTCGCCGGCCTCAAGCGGCGCATCGCGACCGGCATCGCCGTACGCGCGGCCAGCGGTCTCATGCCGCGCGAGGTCCTCGACGCCATCTACACCCGCAGCTCGGAGCTCATGCAGCGCCAGGCGGACCTCTTCCACGGCGAGATCCAGCCCGCGCTCGAGACGCACGACATCCACGTGCTGCGCTGGGACGAGGCCACCGACGCCGAGCGCGACCAGCTGAGCAGCTTCTTCCGCACCAAGGTGTTCCCGGTGCTGACCCCGCTCGCGGTCGACCCGGCGCACCCGTTCCCCTACATCAGCGGCCTCTCGCTCAACCTCGCTGTCGTCGTGCGCAACCCCTCGACCGGCAACGAGCTGTTCGCGCGCGTGAAGGTGCCGCCGATCCTCGACCGGCTGGTCACCGTCGGGCCGAGCCGCTTCGTCGCCCTCGAGGACGTCATCTCCGCGCACCTGTCCGAGCTCTTCCCGGGCATGGAGGTCCTGCAGCACCACGCCTTCCGTGTCACGCGCAACGAGGACCTCGAGGTCGAGGAGGACGACGCCGAGAACCTGCTGCTGGCGCTCGAGCGCGAGCTCATGCGGCGCCGGTTCGGCCCGCCGGTGCGCCTCGAGGTCGAGCGGTCGATCGACCCGCACGTCCTCGACCTCATCGTCCGCGAGCTCGGGATCGGCACCGAGGAGGTCATCCGGATCCCCGGCCTCCTGGACCTGACCGCGCTCTGGCGGCTCTACGGGCTGCCGCGCGACGACCTCAAGCTGCCGGCGTTCCTGCCGCGCACCAGCCGCGAGCTCACCGACGTCGAGACCGCGTCGGCGCCCGACGTCCTCGAGTCGATGCGCGACCACGAGGTGCTGCTGCACCACCCGTACGACTCGTTCTCCACCAGCGTGCAGCGCTTCCTCGAGCAGGCCGCCGCCGACCCGCAGGTCCTCGCGATCAAGCAGACGCTCTACCGCACCAGCGGCGACTCCCCGATCATCGACGCCCTCGTGGCCGCCGCCGAGGCGGGCAAGCAGGTGCTCGCCATCGTCGAGATCAAGGCGCGCTTCGACGAGCAGGCCAACATCGACTGGGCCCGCAAGCTCGAGCAGGCCGGCTGCCACGTCGTCTACGGGCTGGTCGGCCTCAAGACGCACTGCAAGCTCTCGATGGTGGTCCGCGACGACGGCGACCGGCTGCGCCGCTACCTGCACATCGGCACCGGCAACTACCACCCGAAGACGGCTCGCCTCTACGAGGACGTCGGGCTGCTCACCACGGACGAGGAGGTCGGCGAGGACGTCGCCCGCCTGTTCAACGTGCTGTCGGGCTACTCGATGGAGACCGAGTACCGCCGGCTGCTCGTCGCCCCGCACACGCTGCGCTCGGGGCTCGTCGAGCGGATCGAGCGCGAGATCGAGAACAAGAAGGCCGGGCTGCCCGCGCGCGTGCGCATCAAGTGCAACTCGATCGTCGACGAGGTCACGCTCGACGCCCTCTACCGCGCGTCGCAGGCCGGGGTCCCCGTCGACATCTGGGTGCGCGGCATCTGCGCGGTGCGCCCCGGCGTCCCCGGTCTCTCCGAGACGATCCGGGTGCGCTCGGTCCTCGGCCGCTTCCTCGAGCACTCGCGCGTCTACGAGTTCGACAACGCCGGCAGCCCCGAGGTGTGGATCGGGTCCGCCGACCTCATGCACCGCAACCTCGACCGCCGCATCGAGGTGCTGGTGCGCCTCGGCTCCACGGCGCACACCGAGAGCCTGTCGTCGCTCATCGACTTCGCCTTCGACGAGGGCACCAGCTCGTGGCACCTCGGCTCGGACGGGTCGTGGACCCGCGTCGGCCGCGATCCCGACGGCGCTCCGCTCGCCGACGTCCAGGAGACCCTGATCGCGCGCCGGGCAAGGCGCTAGGAGCCCGCGGGTGGCTGGGGCGGACGTGACGAGCACCGACCCCGACCGCGTGCTGCCGCCGGCCGTGCCGGTCGGCCGCGAGTCGACCGCGGGCGTCGCCGTCCTCGGCCACCTGCGGCGCCAGACCGCCGCCCTCCTCGCCGCCGGCACCGGTGTGCCCGAGGGGGTCGAGGACTCCGTGCATGCCGCGCGCGTGGCGGCCCGACGGCTGCGCAGCGGGCTGCGCGTCTACGGCGACCTGCTGCGCGACGACGTGTCTGCGCGCCTGCGTCCCGAGCTCGCGTGGTACGCCGGAACCCTCTCCCCCGCACGGGATCTCGAGGTCTTCGCCGCGTGGCTGCGCGGCCCCGAACCGGTCGAGGGCCTCGCCGACGCCGTGCTCCCGTGGGTCCAGCGGCGCCACGCGGCAGCCCTCGCCGACGCGGCCGAGGCGTCGCGCTCGCCGCGGGCCGCCGCCCTCCGCCAGGCGCTCATCGAGGTGTCGCGGGCGCCGCGCTTCGTCGACGCCGCGAGCCGGCGCGCTCCGAAGGTGCTCGCGCCGCGCGTGCTGCGCGCCGACGAGCGCGCAGCTCGGCAGCTCGACCAGCTGCGGCCGGGCGACGACAGCCACCTGTGGCACGCCGCGCGCATCACCGCCAAGCGCGCCCGCTACGCCGCGGAGGTCGGCGCGCCCGCGCTCGGCAAGGACTGCGAGGACCTCGCCCGGCTGTGGTCGACGCTCACCGAGCCGCTCGGCGACGCGCAGGACGCCGTTGTGCAGCGCGGCCTGGTGCTCGACCGCGTCGACGACGCCGCGGTGCCGCTGTCGGCCGGTGAAGCCTTCGTGTGCGGCGTCTTCGTCGCCTCCACGCACGACCGCGAGGTCTCGCTGCACCGTCGCGCCCGGCAGGTGTGGCGGGAGGTGCACGACGAGCACCGGCGGCTGCGTCGTAGCGTGGCACCGTGAGCGCACGGATCGAGGCGGCGGGGGTCGTCCTGGTCCGGCCCGGGGTCGACGGGCCGGAGGTCGCCGTCGTGCACCGGCCGCACCGTTCGGACTGGTCGCTGCCCAAGGGCAAGCTCGAGGCCGGTGAACGCCACGAGGTCGCCGCGGTCCGCGAGACGCTCGAGGAGACCGGCGTGCGCTGCGCGCTCGGTCCCGACCTCGGCGAGCGCCGCTACGAGGTCGGCGGGATCCCCAAGCGCGTGCGCTGGTGGCGCGCGACGGTCCTGGGCGAGGCCCCGCGCGACGCCGACCACGAGATCGACGAGCTCCGGTGGCTCGGTGCCGACGCCGCGAAGGACCTGCTCTCCTACGCCGACGACCGCGACCTCGTCGACCGCGCGCTGGCCCTGCCCGACACCACCGCGACCCTCGTGCTGCGGCACGCGGAGGCCATGAAGCGCGCGGTCTGGCGTGACTCGGGAGATCCGCTGGCCGACCTGGACTCCGTGCGCCCGCTCGACGACCACGGCATGGCGCAGGCGCTCGCGCTGGTCGACCTGCTCGCGGCGTACGCGCCCCGGTCGGTCGTCTCCTCCGACGCCCGCCGCTGCCGGGCCACCGTCGAGCCCTACGCGGCGAGCCTGGACGCCGAGGTGCAGCTCGAGCACGACCTCTCCGAGGAGGGGTGCGAGGAGGACCCGCGCGCGACGCGGGCCGCGGTGCGCCGGCTGCTGGACGCCGGCGGCCCGGCGGTCTGGTGCACGCACCGGCCGGTGCTTCCCGTGCTCCTCGCCGAGGTCGCCTCCGAGCTCGGCCTGAACAAGCGCGACGACGCGCTCGACCCCCGCCTGAAGCCCGGCGCTGCCGTGGTCCTGCACCGGTCCGCCGACGGCGCGGTCGTCGCCGTCGACCGCCTCTCCGCCTGACGGGACGTCGACCCCGCCGGGCACCGCGGATCCCATCTGTACGCCGCTCGTTCACCCGCCGTTCACCGACCACCCCCGAGCCGGTCAGAACGGGTTCCTAGCGTCGGCGCCGTACGGACCTGACATCGACTCTTCCTGGAGGACCAGGGTGAACATCACCAAGGCCGCGTCGTTCGCGGCCGTCGCACTCGCCGGAGCCCTCGCGCTCACCGCCTGCGGCTCGGACAGCGGCGGCGGCAGCGCCTCGGGCAGCAGCGCCATCGCCTGCGAGAGCGGCTCGATCAAGGCCTCGGGCTCGTCGGCCCAGAAGAACGCGATGGCGGCGTGGATCAACGCCTACCAGACCGCGTGCTCCGGCGCGACGATCGACTACCAGGCCAACGGCTCCGGCGCCGGCATCAAGGACTTCATCAACAAGCAGACCGCGTTCGCGGGCTCCGACTCGGCGCTCAAGGACCAGGACAAGACCGACGCCGACGCGCGCTGCTCGTCCGGCCCGGCGATCGACATCCCGATGGTGGGCGGCGCCATCACCGTGGTCTACAACGTCGAGGGCCTCGACAAGCTCGTCCTCGACGCGCCGACCCTGGCGGGCATCTTCAACAACTCGATCACCAAGTGGAACGACCCGAAGATCGCGGCGCTCAACAGCGGCGCGACCCTGCCGGCGACGGACATCAAGGTGTTCTACCGCGCCGACGAGTCGGGGACCACGGAGACCTTCACCAAGTACCTCAACGGGTCCGCCCCGGCCGAC
>JBGAJT010000370.1:0-2756 GCA_044224785.1 Candidatus Nanopelagicales bacterium
GTAACAACTGATGGCCGTAGCTGATCTGGATGAATCAAAAACCGCAAGCAGCCGAAAAAAGCCTTGGCGCCAAGAGTCTCTCTGCCGTCTTCTGGGGAGGCGGTGGTGGCGTCGTGCGCCCGGGTGCTGGGGGCCGGCGAGGGGCGTACGGATGACGGCGTACGCCGCGAGCCCGGGACCGCCGACCGGACGCGGCGATGCCGCCCCGCGGACCACGTGCCGCGGATCGGCCCGCTGCTCCCTGTTCCGGGCGCTCCAGGGGCTACCCTCGCCGGGTGCCACAGGAGCAGCCCGGCGACGATGCCGGCCGCGAGGTGGGGGCCCTGGAACGGGCTGCCCGCGCCCTCGACGACGCCCGCGACCGCGTCGACAACGCGCGCCGCGCGCTGGTCTCCGTCAGCGGCGTCCGCGGGGTGGCGGTCGAGGCCGCGTGGCTCGGCGTCCACGTCGCGATGTGGCCCTTCGGGATGCTCGAGGAGCAGACCCAGGACGTCCTGCACCGCACCAACCTGCACGAGCTCTCGCCGGTCCAGCGCGGCCTGCTCGAGGGCGACGTCGAGGCGGCGGGAACGCCGATCATCCTGCTGCACGGCATCGTCGACAACCACACCGTCTTCTCCGTGCTGCGCCGCGGGCTGCGCCGTCGCGGCTTCGGCCGGATCGTCACGGTCAACTACTCCAGCCTCACCGGCGACATCCGGGCGCTCGCGCATCGGCTCGCCGCGGTCGTCGACCAGGTGACCGAGGAGACCGGCTACGAGCGCGTGCACATCGTCGGCCACTCGATGGGCGGCCTCATCGCGCGCTACTACGTCCAGCGGCTCGGCGGCGACGCGCGCGTGCACACGCTGGTCACCCTCGGTACGCCGCACCAGGGCACCAACCTCGCCTACACGCTCCCCCACCCGCTGGTCCGCCAGCTCCGCCCGGGCAGCGACGTCGTGCGCGAGCTCGAGCAGCCGGCACCCGGCTGCCGCACCCGGATGGTCGCGGTGTGGAGCGACCTCGACCAGCTGCTCTCGCCCAAGCAGAGCGCGAAGATCGAGCATCCCGACCTCCAGGCCCGCAACGTGTTCTTCCGCGGCATCGGGCACATGTCGCTGCCGGTCGACGGCCGCGTGGTCCACGAGATCTGCACGACCCTCGCCCACCTCGACACCGACGGCCAGACCCTCGCCGCCGGAGCCACCTCGATCGCGAGCAGCACCGGGCGCACCGCCTCTCGGCCGCCTCAGGACCCGCCCACCGGACTGGCGCGAGGCCGCTCCCGTCGGTGAGGATCTGGGCCCATGACCTCCGGGCCCGGGCACGGCCGCGCGCGCGAGCTGGCGATCTCGCTGGCCGTCGCGGCTCTCGCCGTCGGGGTCATCGCCCTCACCGCCAGCCCCCAGGGCCTCGCCGTCGCGAGCAGCTCGCCGTTCGGGCCGGACGTCCGCGCGGAGGCGGCCGCCCTCGCGGCACCGGTGCCGGCCCAGGTCGTCGACGACGCGCTGGCGCCCAGCGGCTTCACCCTCCCGGTCCGCACGTACACGATCACCGCGCGCTTCGGCGAGCGCGGAGCGCACTGGCACCTGCGCCACACCGGCCTGGACTTCAAGGCTGCGTGGGGATCTCCCGTGTACGCCGTCACCGACGGCACGGTCGTGAAGGTGGCCCGGCACCCGGCGTACGGGCGGATGGTCATCCTGCGCGTCGCCCCCGGCGTGACCGTCTGGTACTGCCACCTCGCGAGCGTCCTGGTGAAGCCGGGGAAGGTGAAGGCCGGCCAGATGCTCGGCCGGGTCGGGCAGTCGGGCAACGCCACCGGGCCGCACCTGCACCTCGAGGTCCGCGTCCACGACCGGCCCACCGACCCCGCCGTCTTCCTCTTCGCCGACACCCCGGGCACCCCCGGACCGGTGCCGCGCTGGTACCCCGCCGTCCCCAACCCGACCGTCGCGAGCCTGCAGCCGCTGCGCTGAGGCCCGCACGTGACGCAGGTCACACCACGAGCGATGGCATCGCCGTGACCGCTCCCGCCAGGGTCGGGGATCGTGCGCGCTCCTCGTCTGGTCGGCTCGCTGCTGCTCGCAGCGGCGCTGGCCTGCGCGACGGCGGGTCCGGCCTGCGCCGGGGTCGCACCCGACGGCGGCACGCAGCCGGCGACGCGGTACCGCGCCGCTCCCCCGGGCCCGACCGTCCCGGTGCCGGGCGCCCGGCTCTCCGGCCGGTTCGGCGAGCGCGGCCGGCTCTGGCGCCTCGGTCACCACACCGGCCTGGACTTCGTCGCCCGCACCGGAACGCCGGTGCTGGCGGTGGCCGACGGCCGCGTGGTGAAGCTCGCGTGGAACCCGTCGTGGGGGCGCATGGTGATCCTCGAGGTCGCCCCGGGCGTGACCGTCTGGTACTGCCACCTGTCGAAGGTGCTCGTGAGGCCGGGTGCCGTCGTCCGCGGCCAGGTGCTCGGACGGATCGGCACGAGCGGCAACTCGACCGGGCCGCACCTGCACCTCGAGGTGCGCGTCGACGACCGGCCGACCGATCCCGCGACCTACCTCTGGGGGCCGGAGCCGGGTACGCCGGGCCCGGTGCCGCGCTGGTACCCCGCGGTCCCGATCATGACCGTGGCGCAGCTCGCGCCGCTCGGCTCACGCTGAGGATCCGTGCACTGAGAGTGCTTGCGGCTCAGAGCTTCTCCACCGGCGCGTAGCGCAGCAGCAGGCGCTTCGTGCCCTCGGCGCCGAAGTCGATCGTGGCCTCGGCCTTCTCGCCCTGGC
>JBGAJT010000371.1:0-2746 GCA_044224785.1 Candidatus Nanopelagicales bacterium
GTGTAGAGGGTGAGGGTCATCGAGCCGACGGCGGCGACCGGGCGCGAGAGGCGGACGCCGACGCCGCGCGCCAGCAGGAGGCAGAGCCCGAGCACGAGCATCGCGGTGCCGATCGTGAGCAGCAGGTCGAACGTCGTGCCCGAGTGCGGGCTCGCGACGAGCAGCCACTCAGGTGCGTCGGTGTTCGTCGTTCCGTAGAACTCGACCTGGTTCACGGCGCGGCCGACGATCGGGACCGGCCCCTCCGCCCCCCGCATGACGACGCCGACCTGCAGCGCATCGAGCAGCGCCGACGACACGACGTACGACGCCACAGCAAGCAGTGCGCCCCCGCCGACGATCCATGCCGCGACGCGCGTGCTGCGCAGGTCGAGGCGGCCGATCGCGAGTCCCGCGAGGATGTAGGTGAGCCACGTGAACGCCGGGTAGTAGCCGGTGAGCAGCAGCGTGTGCAGCGACGTGAGCGGCTGGGTCACCGCCATGCCGATGTCGACCTGGCCGTCGGGCATCTCGATGCCGAGCCCGCCGCGCAGCAGGAACGACATCTGCGGGCTGAGCAGCGCCCAGGCGATCGCGAGGATCGCGAGCGTGCGGGCGCGCAGCCGCAGGAACGGCAGGGCGAGCAGGAAGAGCAGCGCGTAGTACTGCAGGATCACGGCGACGAAGGTGTCGCTCGCGGCGAGGATCAGGCCGAGGACGCCGATCAGCCCCGCGCGCACCGCGATGGTGATGCGCGACCGCCGCAGATCCCTTCCAGTGAACGGGTTCTGGCCGCCCGTGACGATCGCGAGGCTCACGCCGGCCAGCACCGCGAACAGCGCCGACGCCTTCCCCGCGAACAGCCAGCCGACGAGCGTCAGCCCCATCGTGCCGCCCACGGGAAGCATGTGGGTGGCGGCCATGCCGATGAGCGCGATGCCGCGGGCGACGTCGATCCCCGCGATGCGGCTGCGCTTCGCGCGCACGCCGGTGTCGGCGCTCGCCACCTCGGACAACTCAGGCCTTGGCGTAGGCGTGGGCGGCCGCGGTCTGCAGCAGGGCCAGCAGGTCGGCACGCTCGTCGTGCCCGAGGACGTCGTACGCCGGAGCGACGAGACGGTCGGTGAGCTCCTCGGTGGCGGCGCGGACCTCGATGAGGTGCGACACCTCCTCGAAGGGCTCCTCGTAGCCGAAGAAGCGCGCGTTGTCCGGACCGCCGGGGCCGGAGAGCACCGCCTGGTGCGGGGTGAGCCCGCTCGCGACGACCGCCACGAGGTGCAGCCCGCCGCGGTGCTCGCGCAGGACGTGCAGAAGCTGGGCCAGCCGGCCCTCGTCGTCGGACGGCAGCTCGACCGCGCGCCAGCCGGCGAACAGCGCGACCGCCTCGACGTCGGCACCGTCGGCGACCGTGCGCAGCAGCTCGGCGAGCCGGCCGGCGTCGGCGTACCCGTCGAAGCGGGCGCGGCCCCAGTTGCGGGCGACATCGGCGTACTTCGGGAGCGCCTCGCGCACCGGCAGGATCGCGCGGCCGCCGTCCCACGCGGGACGGATGACGTCGGCGGGCCAGAAGCCGAAGGCGGAGATGACGACGTCGGCGTCGACGTCGCCGAGCACCGCACCGCGACCGAGCACGTAGGCCTCGCGGCCGCGCAGACCGTGGTCCTTGGCGAAGGAGCGGGCCTGCGGCGAGATCATGAAACCGCCACCGAGAGAACCGATCACGCGGCCCGCCTCGCGAGCGAACGCCGGTCCGTCGTCGACCACGTCGTCGGTCATGCGGTGATCCTCCCGCGGGCGACGAGCACCGCGGGGCCGCGGAGCTCGAGGTGGCTGTCGGCGCGCCGGGTGACGCGGACGCGTCCGCCGGGGCCGTCGACGTCGTACGCCGTCTCGAGCGGCGCCTCATCACGCGCGGCCGCGGCGACCATCACCGCGACGGCGCCGGTGCCGCACGACATCGTCTCGCCGACGCCGCGCTCGAAGACGCGCATCCGGACGTGACGGTCGCCAGGGTGCCCGACCGGCACGACGAACTCGACGTTGACGCCGTCGGGGAACATCGCGGGCGGGACGACGGTGGGCGCGTGCGTGAGGTCGAGCGCGTCGAGCGCCTCGTCGTCGTCGACGAACACGATGCAGTGCGGGTTCGGCACGAGGACGCCGCTGCCGTTCCACTGCTCCGGCCCGACCGAGACGACGGGCATCGCGCGCAGCAGCGGGGTGGTCGACGTCCCCATGTCGATGCTGATGTCGCCGTCGTCCTCGACGCGCACCGGGCGGACGCCGCCGCGCGTGGCGATCGCGAACTCGCGGCGGCTCTCGAGGCCGCTCTCGACGAGGTAGCGCACGAAGACGCGCGCACCGTTGCCGCACATCTCGGCGGCGGATCCGTCGGCGTTGCGGTAGTCCATGAACCAGTCGGCCTGGCCGGCCTGCTCGGCGACCTCGTCGCACTCGGCGGTGGGGACGACCCGGAGCACGCCGTCGCCGCCGACGCCGAAGCGGCGGTCGGTGAGCGCCTGGACCTGGGTGTCGTCGAGGTCGATGCGCGCCTCGGGGTCGGGCACGAGGACGAAGTCGTTGCCGGTGCCGTGGCCCTTGAGGATCTCGAGCCCCTCGAGCGAGCGCAGCGCCTCGGCGTACGCATCGGCCCGGGACGTCATGCCCCAGAGCCTAGCCGCGCCCCTCCTCCCCGCACCCCACCGCGTGTTGCTCGACTTGTCGGGGTGAAAGCCGTCGGAGGACCCCGACAGCTCGAGCAACATCC
>JBGAJT010000372.1:0-2724 GCA_044224785.1 Candidatus Nanopelagicales bacterium
CTGCGAGACGAACAGCGCGATGCCCACCGGGATCAGGGCGATCGACATGAACTTGATGAAGCGCTGGATCGAGTCGCGGAGCTCGGAGCGGGTGAGCGAGAACTTGCTCGCCTCGTCGGCGAGCTTCGCGGCGTAGGAGTCCTGACCGATCCTCGTCGCGCGCACGACGCCGGACCCGGCGACGACGAACGACCCCGACAGCACCTCGTCGGCCTCGAGCTTCTCGACAGCGTCGGCCTCTCCGGTGAGGAGCGACTCGTCGAGCTCGAGCCCGCTGCCCCGCACCACGACCGAGTCGACGAGCATCTGGTCGCCGGTGCTCACCACGATGAGGTCGTCGAGCACGAGGTCGTGCGGCGGGATCTGGCCGTCGACGCCGTCGCGCCGGACCGTCGGCTGCTGCTGCCCGACCAGGCTGAGCTTCGCGAGCGTCCGGGCCGCGCGGTACTCCTGCACGATGCCGATCGCGGTGTTGACGACGATCACGAGGCCGAACAGCGAGTCGATGAGCGGCGCGCTCACGAGCATGAGCACCCACAGCCCGCCGATGAGGGCGTTGAAGTAGGTGAAGGTGTTCGCGCGGACGATGTCGCCGAGCGAGCGCGCGTTGCGGTCCTTGACCGCGTTGACCTGGCCGTCGGCCACACGCTCGGCCACCTGGGCCGAGGTGAGGCCCGTCGCCAGGTCGACGTCGGAGGGGGTCTGCGTCATCGGTCGATCCGGTCGAGGCGCTCGAGGATGACGCCCTCGCGCAGCGCCCACGGCCCGATCTCGAGGGACTCGACGCCGAGGATGTCCATCGCCGCCTCCGCGACGACCGCGCCGGCGAGCAGCTGCAGCGCGCGACCGCTGCTGACGCCGGGGAGCTCGGTGCGCTCGCGGGCCGACATCGCGGCGAGCTTGGGGACCCACAGCCGCAGGTCGTCGCGGCTCAGCAGCCGGCGTACGAACATGCCCTCGCTCGAGGGCGCGGCGCCCGCGATGCGCGCGAGCGAGCGGAAGGTCTTGCTGGTCGCGACGACGTGGCGGGGTTCGCCCGCACGACCGATGCGGCCGGCGACGTCGGCGATCTCCGCGCGGACGTGCTTGCGCAGGGCCTTCACGTCCTCGGGGCGCGCCGGGTCCTTGCTGAGGAACGCGCGGGTGAGGCGGCCGGCGCCGAGCGGGAGGGAGACGGCGACGTCGGGCGCCTCGTCGGACCCGACGGCGATCTCGAGCGACCCGCCGCCGATGTCGAGGACGAGCAGCCGACCGGACGACCAGCCGTACCAGCGGCGCACCGCGAGGAAGGTCAGCCGCGCCTCGTCGTCGCCCGAGAGCACCACGAGGTCGATGCCCGTGCGCTGGTGCACCTCGCGCAGCACCTCGTCGCCGTTCGCCGCCTCGCGAATCGCGGAGGTGGCGAAGGCCATCATCTCGGTGACGCCGAAGTCCTCCGCGACGTCCTGCGCCGAGAGCACGAAGCTGACCAGGGCGTCGACGCCCGAGCGCGAGATCCGCTCGCCGCCCTCGATGTGCTCCGCGAGCCGCATCTCGGTCTTGTGCGAGTGGGCCGGGAGCGGCGGGGCGCCGTGGTGCGCATCGACCACCAGGAGGTGGACGGTGTTCGAACCCACGTCGAGGACTCCGAGGCGCACGTCTCGATGCTAGGTGCTGGCACCGCCGCGCCGCAGGGCGCCCGCGGATCGCCACCCTGCTGCAGCGCATCGACCGTGGCGCAGCGGCGTACGCGGGCGCCCCCTAGGCTGACGACGTGGCTGCACCGCGCAACAAGAAGTCCGCGCCCGTCGACGTCGCGCTGACCCCGCGCCCGCCGGAGGTCCCGCTGGACTTCCCGCGCGCGTACGTCGAGTTCGTCGACCCGGCCGACCCCGCGCAGCTGTTCCGCTGCGACCTCACCTGGCTCACCAGCCGGTGGACGTGCATCTTCGGCCGCGGCTGCCACGGCATCGACGCGGAGAAGGCCGACCTCGGCTGCTGCGTCCTCGGCGCGCACTACTCCGACAAGTCCGACGAGAAGCGCGCGAAGAAGTACGCCGACATGCTCACCGACGACATCTGGCAGTTCGCCGAGACGGGTCGCAAGAAGGGCATCAGCGAGAAGGACGAGGAGGGCGCGCGCAAGACCCGCGTCGTCCAGGGCGCCTGCATCTTCCAGAACAGGCCCGGCTTCGAGGGCGGCGAGGGCTGCGCCTTCCACCACCTCGCCGCGCGGATCGGCAAGGAGCCGCTCGAGCTCAAGCCCGACGTCTGCTGGCAGCTGCCGGTGCGCCGGACCTTCGAGCACGTCGAGCGCCCCGACGGCACGCAGATCCTGCTCGTGAGCATCGGCGAGTACGACCGCCGCGGCTGGGGCGCCGGCGGCCACGACCTCGACTGGTACTGCAGCGGGTCGCCCGAGGCGCACGTCGCCGTCGAGCCCGTCTACGTCACCGAGCGCTCGACGCTGATCGCCCTCATGGGCGCCGCGGCGTACGCCGTCCTCGTGGAGCACTGCGAGGCCCGGGTCGCGGCCCTCACCGCGGCGCGCGCCGTCGCCAGCAAGGAGCGCACCGCCGCCGCCCGCGACGCCCAGCTCCGCGCCTTCGCCCCCCACCCCGCCGACCCCGCCTGAGGACGTTGGCACTGAAGGTGCCCCTCGTTGCTAAGAGCGCAACATTCCTTCCCCAGACGACGGAGCCACTCCTCCACAGCGGCGGGCTGCCCCACCCCGTCCCCAGGACT
>JBGAJT010000373.1:0-2715 GCA_044224785.1 Candidatus Nanopelagicales bacterium
CACGTGGACGTCGAGACCGCGCTGCACGCCGAGCAGGGCAGCCAGCTGGCCGATCGGCCCGGCCCCGGTGACGAGCACCGTGCGCGGCTGCCAGAAGGCGCGTGTCTCCATGTGCGCCACCTGCTCCCACGCCTTGGCCACCACGGTCGTCGGCTCGAGCAGGACGCCGA
The DNA here is from genome assembly GCA_044224785.1 of Candidatus Nanopelagicales bacterium. Lineage (GTDB taxonomy): Bacteria > Actinomycetota > Actinomycetes > S36-B12 > CAIYMF01 > Longivirga. The sequence continues at coordinate 171 of JBGAJT010000373.1, forward strand.
GGATGCCCAGGGTCGGGTCGAGCTTGGTGACGTAGCCCGGCTCGATGCGCCAGCGCTGCGACATGAAGCCGTCGATCTCCTTGATGCCGCGCTCGGTGTACTGGCCGTTGAGGCACATGTCCCACTCGCCCACGGCGCACGACGGGCACGGCACCGGGTCTGGGCGGCGCACGATGCCGGCGACGAGGTCCCCCGCAGCGACACCGGAGCCGTCGGGCGCCTCGAGCACGCGGCCCAACGACTCGTGGCCCAGCACCAGGCGCTCGCGCCCCGGCGGCGCCCAGCCGTACTTGCCCGTCGCGATCTCGACGTCGGTCCCGCAGATCCCCACCGCCACGGCCTCGACGAGGATCGACCCGGTCGAAGGATCGGGCTCGGGCACGTCGCCGTACTCGAGGCTGTCCACGGTCTTCGGGACGACGGTGATGGCCTTCATCGGGACTCCTCGCGACGGACGGGCGCTCGCGCCGACGCTAGGGCACCCTGGCGCCTCCCGCGCGGCGTTCGCTAGGGCAGAGCGATGCCGGCGGCGGCCAGGGTCGAGGCCACTCGGCCGTCGAGGACGAACTCGTACGCCGCGCCGAGCTCGGGGGCGAGGTAGCGGTCGACGCCGGGGCCCGGGACGGTCTCGCGGAGCGCGGTGACGACCGCGCCGGTGGCGGGCGAGGGCTGCAGCGGCGTACGCAGGTCGATGCCACGCGCCGAGGCGAGCAGCTCGACGGCGAGGATGCGGCGCAGGTTGTCGACGCTGTGCCGCAGCTTGCGCGCTGCGGACCAGCCCATCGACACGTGGTCCTCCTGCATCGCCGAGCTCGGGATCGAGTCGACCGACGCCGGGGCAGCGAGGCGCTTGTTCTCCGACACGAGCGCCGCCTGCGTGTACTGGGCGATCATCAGGCCGCTGTCGACGCCGGGGTCGTCGGCGAGGAACGGCGGGAGACCGTGGTTGCGGGCCTTGTCGAGCAGCCGGTCGGTGCGGCGCTCCGAGATCGACCCGAGGTCCGCAGCCACGATCGCGAGGAAGTCGAGGACGTACGCGACCGGGGCACCGTGGAAGTTGCCGTTGGACTCCACGCGTCCGTCGGGCAGGACGACCGGGTTGTCGACCGCCGCGGCGAGCTCGCGCTCGGCGACGAGGCGCGCGTGGGTGATCGTGTCGCGCACGCCGCCCGCGACCTGAGGGGCGCAGCGCAGCGAGTACGCGTCCTGGACCTTGGTGTCCTCCTCGAGGTGGCTCGCGACGATGCCGGAGCCGGCGAGGACGGCGAGCATCCGGGCTGCGCTGCGGGTCTGGCCGGGGTGCGGGCGCAGCGGCTCGTGCAGCTCGGGCAGGAACACGCGGTCGGTGCCGAGCAGCGCCTCGACGCTCATCGCCGCGGTGACGTCGGCGACGTCGCACAGCTCCTCGAGGTCGGTGATCGCGAGGCAGAGCATGCCGAGCATGCCGTCGGTGCCGTTGATGAGGGCGAGGCCCTCCTTCTCCTCGAGCACGACCGGCTCGATGCCGGCAGCGGCGAGGACCGCTCCTGACTCGACGATCTCGCCGTCGGTCGACCAGACGTGACCCTCGCCCATGAGCACCAGCGCGCAGTGCGACAGCGGGGCGAGGTCGCCGCTGCAGCCGAGCGAGCCGAACTCGCGAACCACAGGTGTGATACCGGAGTTGAGCAGGGCCGCCATCGTCTGCGCGACGACCGGGCGGATGCCGGTGCGCCCGGACGCCAGCGTCTTGAGCCGCAGCAGCATGAGCGCGCGCACGACCTCGCGCTCGACCGGCTCGCCCATGCCCGCCGCGTGCGAGCGGATCAGCGAGCGCTGCAGCTGCGTGCGCAGGTCGGGCGAGATGTGGCGGGTCGCCCGCGCGCCGAAGCCCGGGGAGATGCCGTACTTCGGCTCGCTCGCGTGGGCGAGCTCGTCGGTGCGGGCGCGCGTGACGGCCATGCCGTCGAGGGCGCGCTGGGTGAGCTCGATGCGGGCCTCGCCGCGGGCGACGGCGACGACGTCGTCGATCGTGACGCCGCGGTCGTCGAGCAGGACGACGCGGTCGGTCGACGTGGCGGTCATGGAGCTCTCCTCGTGACGGTGGTGCGGGACGTCAGCGGACCCGTGCGCCGGCGCGGAACACCGAGCGGACGAGCGGGACACCAGGACGGTAGGCCAGGTGCAGGTGGGACGGGGCGTCGAGCAGGACGAGGTCGCCGCGCGCGCCGACCCCGAGGTGGCCGACGTCGGAGCGCCGCAGCGCGCGCGCACCGCCGGCGGTGGCCGACCACACGGCCTCCGACGGCGTCATGCGCATGTCGCGCACGGCGACGGCGATGCAGAACGGCATGCTCGTCGTGTACGACGACCCCGGGTTGCAGTCGGCAGCGAGCGCGACCGTGACACCGCGGTCGAGCAGGCGCCGCGCGTCGGGGTACTGAGCGCGCGTCGAGAACTCGGCACCAGGCAGCAGCGTCGCGACGACGTCGCTGGCCGCGAGCGCCGCCACCGCGTCGTCGGACACGTGCGTGCAGTGGTGGGCCGCCGCGGCGCCCACCAACAA
>JBGAJT010000374.1:0-2318 GCA_044224785.1 Candidatus Nanopelagicales bacterium
GGATCGTGTTGTCCAGGACGACCACGAGCAGGCTGGTCACCAGGACGGCGAGGATCGCCCAGCGGCGCGGGTGGCCCGCCCCGGAGGTCTGCCAGCCGTCGGTCGGTGCGTCGTGCCTGCTGGGGGCTGCGTCGGTCATGAGCAGGGCCTTCCTGGTGGTGAGGGTCGCCTAATGCGAAACGCCACCGTACCGTATCGATTCAGGATCGGCCACCGCCCCGGTGCTTCGCAGGAGGCGGCAGGTCGTGCCACCATGAGCACGTACCGGGTACCCCGTTCGGGGACTCGAGTCGAAGGAGGTCCTCATGACCAGCTCGTCCCAGCACGCCCCCGAGCCCCTGTACGGCGGCCCCCCCACCGGGCGGCGCGTCTCCGTCACCGATCTGTCCGACGCCAAGAGGCGCGGCGAGAAGTGGCCCATGATCACGGCGTACGACGCCCTCACGGCGCGCGTCTTCGACGAGGCCGGCATCCCCGTGCTCCTCGTCGGCGACTCGGCGGCGATGGTCGTCTACGGCTACGACTCCACGATCCCCGTCACCGTCGACGACATGCTGCCGCTCACCGGCGCCGTCGTCCGCGGCTCGAAGCGCGCGATGGTCGTGGCCGACCTCCCGTTCGCGTCGTACCAGTCCTCGCCCGCCCAGGCGCTCGAGACCAGTGCGCGCTTCATGAAGGAGGCGGGTGCCCACGCGGTGAAGCTCGAGGGCGGCGCGCGCGTGCTGCCGCAGGTGGAGCTGCTCGCGTCGTCCGGCGTCCCGGTGATGGCGCACCTCGGCCTTACCCCCCAGTCGGTGCACTCCTTCGGCGGCTACAAGGTCCAGGGCCGCGGCGAGGACGGCGTGAAGCTGCTGCAGGACGCGAAGGCGCTGCAGGCCGCGGGTGCGTTCGCCGTCGTCCTCGAGGTCGTGCCCGCCGACCTCGCCGCGGCCGTCACGGCGACCCTGGAGATCCCGACCATCGGCATCGGCGCCGGCGGCGGGACCGACGCGCAGGTGATCGTCTGGCAGGACATGGCCGGCCTCACGCCGGGTCGCACCGCGAAGTTCGTGAAGAAGTACGCCGACGTGGGCGGGGTGCTGCACGACGCCGCTCAGGCCTGGGCCGCCGACGTCGTCAGCGGCGCCTACCCCGCCACCGAGCACACCTACGAGTAGCCCAGCGGGATACGGGCTCCCCGGTGCGCTGCGCCGGGGAGCCCGCTACTTCATGAAGGTCTTGACGGCGATGATCGCGACGCCGAGAGCACCCGCCACCGCCGTCGACGCCCAGAGCCGCCAGCCGGTCAGCGCGCTCTGCTTGCTCATGCGGTAGCCGACGACGAGCAGCAGGACCGTGTTCACCGCGAGGGCGACGTCGACGGCGACGCTGTCCTCGACCTTGAGCAGCGCCTCGACGAGCAGCACGACGGCGGGGACCGCCGACGCGGTGACGAGCGGCCAGCCGTCGAGCAGGATGTGGCGCCGCTCCTGGCGCGTCAGGCTGCGCTGCAGCAGCTCGCGCGCGGCGATCCAGTGGACGTAGGTCTCCGACGCCCAGTAGATGACGAGCGTGGCGATCATCGCGATCACCACGCGGCTGATCCGGTAGGACTCCGACGCGGCGGCCAGCACCGCGCCGGACACGATGAGGCCGTACAGGTAGGACGCGCGACGCCGGTGGAGGTCCGGCCCCTGGTGCGGGACGTGACCCTGCGCTGCCTGGCCCTGCGCTGCCTGGCCCTGCGCTTCCTGACCCTGGGCGTCAGACATCGGTGACGCGCACCCCGGCGTGGACCTTGTAGCGACGGTTCACGGAGATGAGGTTCGCGGTCATCGCCTCGACCTGCCGTGCGTTGCGCAGGCGGCCGGCGTAGACGCCGCGCATGCCCGGGATGCGCGCAGCGAGCGCCTGCACGGTGTCGGTGGCGTCGCGGTCGTCGCCGAGCACGAGGATGTCGGTGTCGAGCGTCTCGACAGAGTCGTCGAGCAGCAGCACCGCCGAGACGTGGTGGAAGGCGCCGACGACGGTCGAGGTGGGAAGCACGGCGGCGGCCTGCTGCGCGGCCGACCCCTCCTCGACGTCGAGCGCGAACGCCCCCTGCTTGTCGAAGCCGAGCGGGTTGACGCAGTCGACGACGACCTTGCCCTCGAGCTCGGTCGCGAGCGAGGCGAGCAGGTCGCGGTGGCCGTCGAAGGGCACGGCGACGATCACGAGGTCGGAGCGCGCCGCGCACGCGGCGTTGTCGGCGCCCTCGATGCCGTGCCCGAGCTCGGCGGCCGCCGCCTCGGCGCGCGCGGCCGCGCGCGCCCCCCCGCCCACCGGCGGCCCGGCGACCG
>JBGAJT010000374.1:2328-2684 GCA_044224785.1 Candidatus Nanopelagicales bacterium
GCCCCTGCTCGCCCGTGCCGCCGAGGACACCGACGACGAGGCCCGAGACGTCGGGCAGGTCGTACGCCGATCGGGGTACAGCGCCCTGCGGCGCGCCGTTGTCGCTCATGACCGCATCCAACCAGCCGTGCGCGACGTGGGGCACGATGGGGCCGTGGACCCGTCCCGCGTGAACCTGCTCCGCGAGGTGCTCTCGAGCACCGGCTGGGTCGACCGCACCCGCGGCTTCGCCCGCTCCCTGCGCAGGTCGACCGACAGCGGGTCCCCCGACGGCCTGCTCCTCGTCGGCACGCCGACGCAGGAGCCCTGGCACCTCGCCGCGCACCTCGACGACGAGTCGCGCTACGCCGGCGTCC
>JBGAJT010000375.1:0-2675 GCA_044224785.1 Candidatus Nanopelagicales bacterium
CGTCGAGCTCGACGAGCACGGAGTCGTCGGCCGAGGCGACCGCGGTCTCGAGCGCGGCGCGCGCCTCGGCGTCGAGACCGGCGGCGGCGCCGAGCGCGGCGACGGCCTTCGTGACCTCGTCGTCGGCCAGGTCGCGCTCGCGCTTGGCCTCGCGCCGCCAGTCCTCGAGCTTGCGGGTGATCTGGTCGTAGAAGGCCGTGCCGAAGATCTGGGTGAGCACGCCGCGGCGCACGTCGTCCTTGGCGCGCAGGAACGTGGCGAACTCGCCCTGGGGGAGCAGCACGACCTTGGTGAACTGCGCGCGGTTGAGCCGGAGCCGGTGCTCGATCTCGTCGCCGACCTCGGCGATGTTGGAGCTGACCGGCACCCATCGGGTGCCGTCGTGGCTCTCGAGGCGCACCCGCGCCTTCTCCAGGGTGGAGCCGTCGCCGCGCTTCTTGGGGCGTTTGTGCTCCGGGACGCGCGTGATACGCAGCCGCTGGCCGCGCACCGAGAAGGTGAGCTCGACCTCGGGGGTGGAGTCGGGCGGCGCGAAGTGCGAGCGCAGCCGGTCGGCGGAGGTGGTGTCGCCCGCCGGCTGGCCGAACAGCGCGAAGGTGATCGCGTCGAGGACGGTCGACTTCCCCGCACCCGTCGGCCCCTCGAGCAGGAACAGCCCGCCGCGCGTGAGGGCCGCGAAGTCGATCTCCTCGGTGCCCGCGAACGGCCCGACGGCGGTGATGCGCAGGTGCTCGAGCCTCATCCCGCCGCCTCCAGGTCGCGCACCGTCTCGATCGCGCGGACGAGCAGCGCGGCCTCCTCGGCGGTGGGCGGGACGTGGTCGACGTACTCGACGAACATCGTGGCGATCTCGACGGGGTCGGACGTGCCGCCCAGCCGCACCAGGTCGTCGTCGGCCGAGATGCTGTCGACGTCGGGGACGAGCTCGAGGACGAGGGTGTGGGGCCAGCGCTCGCGCAGCCGCTCCATCGGCGAGACCGGGCGACGCGGGTCGGTGAGCACCGCCTTGATCCAGGCATCGGCGAGCTCGGGGTCGTCGAGCTCGAGCAGGTCGTCGAGGCGGCCGCGCACCTCGCGCATCGGCCGCGGTACGGGCGTGGCCAGCAGCTCCTCGGTGGCGACGCCGTCGGCGTCGAGCTCGACGACGACCACCGACTTGGTGTCGTGCTTCTCGCCGAAGGAGAAGGCGAGCGGCGAGCCGCTGTAGCGCAGCCGCGTCGCGCTGCCGCCGAGACGGATCTGCTGCGGGCGGTGCAGGTGGCCGAGGGCGACGTAGGTGGCGCCGTCGAAGACCGCGGCGGGGGCGTCGCCGATGCCCCCGACGGTGATGTCGCGCTCGGACTCGCTGACGTCGCCGCCGGACACGAAGGCGTGCGCGAGGACGACGGTGCGGGCGATGCCGCGGTCGGCGGCGTCGGCGAGCGCGAGGGCCACGGCCGCGCGCAGCACCGACTCGTGGCTGCGCTCGCAGCCGAGCACGTCCTTCACCGAGTCGGGCAGCAGGTAGGGCAGGCCGTAGACGGCGACCTCGCCGTGCTCGTCGTTCAGGAGCACCGGGCGCGCGACGTCGTCGACCGTGGTGCGCAGGTGGACGCCGGCCCGCTCGGCCAGGCCGCTGCCGAAGCCGAGGCGCACCGCGGAGTCGTGGTTGCCGCTGACGACCACCAGCGGCACGCCGGCGTCGGAGAACGCCTCGAGCGCCGAGTCGAGCAGGGCCACGGCCTCGAGGGAGGGGACCGCACGGTCGTAGACGTCGCCCGAGACCAGGACGGCGTCGACCCGCTGCTCGAGAGCCGTGGTCAGCAGCCAGTCGAGGAACCGGGCCTGCTCGGCGAGCAGGCTGGTCTGGAACAGGGTGCGCCCGAGGTGCCAGTCGGACGTGTGCAGCAGGCGCATCTCCGACCTCCCCGTGGCTCGTCCCGGCTGACGTCTCCGACGCTAGACGAGCCCTCCGACATGCCCCGGGAGGCGCTCCGGCCCCGGGGCGACCGGCCGGGCCGGGTCAGGGGACCCTGTCCTTCCCGGCGCCGGGCGAGGATGCTCGGCACATGACCCTGAGCGCCCGCGGCCGCGACGGCCGGCTCCGCCTGACCGACGCCGGGATCGAGACCGTCCTCATCCACGACGAGGGCTTCGACCTCCCGTCCTTCGCCGCCTTCCCGCTCCTCGACGACGCCGCGGGGCGGGCAGCGCTCGCGGCGTACGAGCGCAGCTTCCTCGAGGTCGCCGGCGCACGCGGCGCCGGCTTCGTCCTCGAGACGCCGACCTGGCGGGCGAACGCCGCGTGGGGGCCCCAGCTCGGCTACGACGTCGACGCCCTGCGCCGCAGCGGCATCGCCCTCAATCACCCCAGCGGCTGGGCCCAGTTCATCGCCCATTGTTACCGCAGCGAAGAGGGCCGCATCGCCTTCGCCGCCTACCGCGAACAGAAGCGCATCGCCTTCACCGCACCGCGCGCGTCGAGCACGGCCTCGACCGGCGAGAGGTTCTCCAGATAGCGCACGCCCTCCTCGAGGCTCTTGGCCACCTCCTCGTGGTTGAGCCGGTACGCCGGCGAGTCGAGCACGCGCTTGCGGTACGCGATCGAGACGCCGCCCCACGAGTCGATCAGCGCCTGGAAGTTCGGCGTGCGCCCCTCCTCCGCGGCCTTGCGGCGCTCCTCGCGCACGAGCGCC
>JBGAJT010000376.1:0-2636 GCA_044224785.1 Candidatus Nanopelagicales bacterium
GAGGTCGGGGCGCTCAACGACCTCGCGGAGATCGCGCGCCGCGTCCGCGCCAGGAACGCCGCAACGATGGTGCACACGGACGCCGTCCAGAGCGCCGCCCACCTCGGCGTCAACGTCGACCGCCTCGGCGTCGGCCCAGGCGGTCGCGCCCTCGGAGCTGCGGGCCAGGGACCCGTGCGGCCCGAGCTTCACGACCGCGGTCCCGGCCGTCGCCGTCAGCACGGCGGCACCGGCGTCGGCCGCGGCGCGGGCGGTGTCGAGGTCGCCGTCGTGGCGCGGCTGCGGGAGGCCGGCCAGGAGCGCCGCCTCGGACTCGTTGGCGAGCAGGACGTCGACGCCGGTGACCCACGACAGGAACCGCGCCGCACCGGCGTCCGCGAGCGGACCGACCGACGCGACGTCGACGCTCGTCGTCATGCCGCGCAGCCGGGCATGGTCGAGAGCGGCCAGGCCGGCCATCCGGCTGCCGTCGACGAGCAGCGTGTAGCCCGACAGGTGCAGGTGTCGGCCGCGCTGGAACACGTCGTCGGGCAGGTCGCCGGGTCGAAGGCCCTCGTTGGCACCGGCGTCGGGCACCATCGTGCGCTCGCCGTCCGGACCCACCAGCACGATGCAGGTGCCGGACGGGCGCAGCGGGTCGACCGCCAGGGCGCAGCGGACGCCGCCCGCCTCCAGCTCGGCGCGACCCGCGCGGCCGAGCATGTCGTCGCCGATGCGCGCGACCAAGGTGGTCGGCCGGCCGTCGTGAGCGAGCCAGGCAGCCGTGTTGGCCGCCGCGCCGCCGCCCATCACCGCGACGTGGGCGGCCGTGTCGGTGCCCTCGCGCAGCGGCCCGGGCAGCGCGGCGACGACGTCGGTCATCCACTGGCCGACGACGACGAACTCGACCTCGCTCATCGCTGCAGCGCGACCGCGATCCGGGCCGCGAGGACGGCGTTGCTGCGCACCAGCGCGACGTTGACTGCGAGGCTGCGGCCGTCGGTGGCGGTGTGGAAGAAGTCGAGGAGGAACGGGGTGACGTCCTTGCCGCGCACCCCGGCGCGGTCCGCCGCCGCGAGCCCTGCCGCGAGCACCTCGTCGTGCACCTCGCGGTCGAGCTCGTCCTCGGCCGGCACGGGGTTCACGACCACGACGCCGCCGTGGCACTCGAGACCGTCCCGCGCGCGCAGGACGTCGGCCACCTCCTCGGGCTCGTCGACGCGCCAGTCCAGCGCGAAGCCGGCGTCGGCGAGGTAGAAGCCGGGGAACCGGTCGGTGCGGTAGCCGAGAACCGGGATGTTCAGCGTCTCCAGGCGCTCCAGCGTGGCGGGCACGTCGAGGATCGACTTCACGCCCGCGCACACGACGGTCACCGGCGTGACCGACAGGGTGGTGAGGTCGGCCGACTCGTCCCACGTCTCTCGGGCGCCGCGGTGCACGCCGCCGAGGCCGCCGGTGGCGAACACGCGCACCCCGGCGAGCGCAGCCAGGTGCGAGGTCGCGGCCACCGTGGTCGCGCCGTTGCCGCGCCGCGCGACCAGCGTGCCGAGGTCGCGGACGCTGACCTTCACGACGGTGTCGTCGTTCGCGACGCGGTCGAGCGCATCGTCGTCGAGACCGATCCTCGGTACGCCGTCGACGACCGCGATCGTCGCGGGGACCGCGCCGCCGGCCCGGACCGAGTCCTCGATCTCGCGGGCGACGCGGAGGTTGTCGGGCCGGGGGAGGCCGTGGCTGATGATCGTCGACTCGAGCGCGACGACGGCGCGGCCGTCGGCGAGCGCGTCGGACACCTCGGGATGGATCGAGAGCTGCATGCCGTCACGGTAGCGACGCCGTGCCGCTCGAGGCGCTCCCGGTGCCCTCCTGTCGCTACGGTGGGACCGTGACCGACCCGGTGCCCCCGCCTGCGCACTGGGAGGCCGACGTCGCGGTCCGCGACGGTCGCACGGTCCGGATCCGGCCCATCACCTCCGACGACGGCGAGCGCCTCGCGGCGTTCCACCGGTCGCTCTCGGACGAGACGGTCTACTTCCGGTTCTTCGCGCCCTATCCCGAGCTCACCGAGCGCGACGTCGAGCGGTTCACGACCGTCGACCACGTCGACCGGGTGGCCCTCGTCGCGACGGTCGGCGGCGAGCTCGTCGGGGTCGGGCGCTACGACCGGGTCGACGCCACCGACGCCGAGGTCGCCTTCGTGATCCGCGACGACCACCAGGGGCGCGGGCTCGGCTCGGTGCTGCTGGAGCACCTCGCCGCCGCGGCGCGCGAGCGCGGCGTCAAGCGGTTCGTCGCCGAGGTCCTCCCGATGAACCGCCGGATGCTGTCGACGTTCCAGGAGGCCGGCTACCACCCGACGCACAAGCTCGAGGACGGCGTCGTCTCCCTGTCGTTCGACATCAGCCCCACCGACTCGTCGGAGGAGGTGCGGCTCGCGCGCGAGCACCGGGCCGAGGCGCTGAGCGTCGCTGCGCTGGTGTCGCCGGACTCCGTCGGCGTCGGGGGGGCGGGGCGCGACCCGTCGTCGCTCGGGCACCGCATCCTCAGCCACCTGCAGGAGGGCGGCTTCACCGGCACGCTGTCCGCCGTCAACCGCGCGGCGGCGGCCGAGGGGCAGCAGGTGCTGGGGGTGCCGACGTACGCGTCGGTGAGCGAGA
>JBGAJT010000377.1:0-2617 GCA_044224785.1 Candidatus Nanopelagicales bacterium
CGTCCCGCCGAGCCGCTTCTGCAGGAACGTCGGTACGTCGCGAGCCGGGAGCCGGCGTCGGCGGAACGGCACTCCGGTGCCCACGGGCTCGGTGACCCGGTCGAGGCGGAATGTGCGCCAGTCGTGGCGGTCGAGGTCGTAGGCGACGAGGTACCAGCGCTGGCCGTAGCGCGCGAGCTGCACCGGCTCGACCTCGCGCGACGACGCGGCTCCGTCGGCCGCGACGTAGGAGAACGTCGCGCGCTCGCTGTCGCGGCACAGCTGGGCGAGGCGCACGAGCACGTCGGTCTCGATAGGTCCCGACGACGCCGGCAGCGGCACCGTCACGGTCGCGGAGCGCACGGCGTCGACCTTGCGCGCCAGCCGCTTGGGCATCACCTGCGAGAGCTTCCCCAGCGCACGCACGGCGGAGTCCGCGATGCCGGCGACCGCGGCCTGCGACGCGAGCTCGAGCGCGACGGCGAGGGCGACCGCCTCCTCGTCGTCGAGGATCAGGGGAGGGAGCACGGCGCCGGGTGCGAGCTGGTAGCCGCCGTCGACCCCGGGGGTGGCGTCGACCGGATACCCCAGCTCCCGCAGGCGGTCCACGTCGCGGCGCACGGTGCGAGCCGACACCTCGAGCCGCTCGGCGAGCTCCTCGCCGGTCCAGTGCCGATGGGTCTGCAGCAGCGACAGCAGCCGCAGGGTGCGCTCGCTCGTGGCCATGTCCCGAGAGTCTTCCAGATCTAGGACAGGAACTGACCGCGATAGTTCCTAGCGTGGTCGACGTACGCCGGACCGACGAGCCGGCGCGGACTTCGAGGAGACCCCGTGACCACCACTGCCGGCACCCCCGCCGCCACCGAGCTCGACCGCGAGCGCCAGGACCTGATCGACCTCCTGCGCCAGCACCGCTGGTTCCTCACGTACACGATGCAGGGGCTCACCGACGAGCAGGCCGCCACGCGCACGACGGCCAGCGCGCTGACGCTGTCGGGGATCCTCCATCACGTCGCGGAGACCGAGGCGCAGTGGACCGACTTCGTCGTCAACGGTCCGGCGGGGATGGCGGCCGAGATCGACGGCTGGATGGACCCGGTCGCGGCGAACGACCCTGCGGCCCGGTTCCGGCTTGCCGACGGCGAGACGCTCGCCGACGCGCTCGCGGCGTACGCCGAGATCGCCGCCCGCACCGACGCCCTCGTCGCCTCTCTGCCCGACCTCGACACCGACCAGGAGCTGCCCAGCGCGCCGTGGTTCCAGCCGGGCGCCCGCTGGAGCCACCGGACGGCGCTGCTGCACGTCCCGGAGATCGCGCAGCACGCCGGCCACGCCGACATCCTCCGGGAGTCGCTCGACGACCAGCGCACGATGGGCTGACCCGGCGCTCGGCCTCGGTGCCCGGTGCAGGTGGGTGGCAGTTCGCCGGCGAAGGGGTCGGATCGGCACCCAGCCGCGCCGGTGCCTGATCGGATCGGTGCCCGGCGGAGACGCGGGAGGGACGGCTCTCGGCGCACCCCCCGTGCGCATCGAGAGCCGTCCCCGCGCGTTCGCCCCCGGCTGCATCCGGCCCGGGCGCGCCCCCGTCCCGCGCCCGGGACCGAGGGGACGAGGTGGTCGCACGCGATGTGCGTCTGCCGTGCTCCCACCCCGCTCCCTGGGGCCGACGCTAGGCAGCGGGCACCCCGCGCGCATCGGGCGGTTGCCCGGGGTGGCGCGTTGCGCGGGCGTGCGGCGGACACCTGCTCTACCGTGCAGGTCAGGCGACCAAGGGTCGCCTCACCTGCGACGGGACCGAGGAGGGCGCGTGACCGACACCGTCGTGCCCGGCCGGTCCGTGCGTCCCCGCGCCGGTGCGCTGGTGGGCCGCGACGCCGAGCTCGACGCGCTCGACGTCCTGCTCGACGACGCCGAGGGCCGCGTCGTCTCGCTGACCGGGCCGGTCGGGGTCGGCAAGTCCCGCCTCGCCGCCGAGCTGGCGGGCCGGCGGGCCGCACGCGGCGACCTCGTCGTCGACGTACCCCTCGGCGCGATCACCGACCGCGGCCTGGCCGCCGACGCCGTGATCGCGGCCGCGGCCGACGACGCCGGCACCGCCGCGCAGGCGCTGTGGCGCCGCGGCCAGGGCGCGCCGCTGCTGCTGCTCCTCGACGACGGCGACGAGGTCCCCGGCCTCGGCGAGGTCGTCCTCGACCTCCTCGACGCGTACCCCGCTCTCACCGTGCTCGCCACGCTGGTGCGCCCGATGCGGGTGCACGGCGAGCAGCTCGTGTCCCTCAAGCCGTTCGCGTCCGACGAGGACGCCGTGGCCCTGTTCGCCGCGCGCGCTGCGGCCGCCGACGCCTCGTTCGTCCTCGACGACGCGACCCGGCCCGCGGTGGTCGACGTCTGCACCGCGGTCGGCAACCTCCCGCTCGCGATCGAGCTCGCGGCCGCCCGCGACAGCGCGCTCCCGGTCGAGAAGATCGCGGCGCGGCTCTCCGATCGCTTCCGGCTGCTCACCGGAGGCGACCAGACCGCGCTGCCGAGGCAGCAGACGCTGCGCGCGCTGATCGACTGGAGCCACGACCTGCTCACCGAACCCGAGCGCGCGCTCCTGCGCCGACTCTCGGTGTTCGCGGGCGGCTGGACGCTGGAA
>JBGAJT010000378.1:0-2611 GCA_044224785.1 Candidatus Nanopelagicales bacterium
GCCTGATCCGTGCCGGCGGCCGGGACCGTCCGGCCGAGCCCACGGGCAGGGGGTGCGCGGTGGACCCGGGAGCGGGGGGCCGCGAGGGCGGTGACGGGGCGGGCGGGCATCCGGGTGCGGGTCCGGCGGCGGCAACCGCCGTCGGCGTACCGGTGGCCCTGCTCGAGCACCCGAGACCCTCCCTCGCTCACGCGCATCGTGCGCCTCCCCCGGGCGCTGCGATCGGGCGCGATCCTCGCACGAGGGGGTACCGGACACAAGGGATTCCGTCGCCGGACGGGAGATGCGCGACGGATTGCATCGCGATCGTGACCTGTGACGGCGAAATCCCGTAACACGGACGTCACACACCGTGCGCCCGTGCCGCCACGCTCGGGCCTGGGAGGGTTCCGGGCAACCGACAGGCTGCCAACGGTCCGGCCCCGTGCTTGACGGTATGTCGAGGCGTCGGTCTACCCTCCGGACGTGGATGCCCGTGACCCCTCCCCGGTCTCCGACGACCGGCTCGCCGGCATCTACCCGACCGTCGCCGAGGTGCTGACCCTGCCCGCCGTGTCCCCCGGCGATCCCGTCGTGCGGGCGGGCTCCGCGCACCTCGACCGTCCGGTGCGCTGGACCCACGCCGCCGAGATCGCCGACGTCGCGCGCCTGCTGCGCGGCGGAGAGCTGCTGCTCACGACCGGCGTGCTGCTGGCCGACGACAGCGCCGGCCTCGTGGCGTGGGTCGACGGCCTGGCGGACGCCGGCGTCACCGGCGTCCTGGTCGAGACCGGTCGCCGGTTCGACCGCCTGCCCGACCCCATGGTCGCCCGCGCCGAGAGCCGCGGGCTCGTCCTCGTCGAGCTCACCCACGAGGTCCCGTTCGCTTCCATCACGGAGGCGGTGCACGCGCGCATCGTCGACGCGCAGCTCGCGGAGCTCCGCTCGTCCGACGAGGTGCATGCCGCGTTCACGCAGCTCACCGTCGACGGCGCACCGCCCACGGAGATCGTCCGGCAGATCGCGCGCATGTCGGCGCGGCCGGTGGTGCTCGAGAACCTCGCCCACCAGGTGCTGGCGGTCGACCCCGCGGGCACCGACCTCGCGACCGTCCTCGCCGGCTGGGAGGACCGCAGCCGCGCCGTGCGGGTCCCGGAGCGGACGGCGTACGACGAGGGCAGCGGCTGGCTGGTCACGACCGTGGGCGCGCGCGGGCAGGACTGGGGCCGCCTGGTCCTGCTCACCGGGACACCGCCGACGCCGCGCGAGTCGATGCTGCTGGAGCGGGGTGCGGCGACGGTGGCGCTCGCGCGTCTCGTGGAGCGCGACCGCGAGTCGCTGGAGCGGCAGTCGCACCGCACGCTGCTCACGGGCCTGATCTCCGGGTCGGTGTCGACGGCCGAGACCGTCACACGCGCACAGGCTCTCGGCGTCCCGCTCGAGGGGCGCGCCCTCGTCGCCGTCCTCGTGCGGCTCTCCGGCGGACCCACCGGCCCGGCGCTCGAGACGCAGGAGCGGCTGCGCGACTTCTCCGAGACGGTGTCGGCGGCGGTCCGCGACACACGCGCCGCCGCGCTGGTCGGCGGCGTCGACGACACCTCCGTCGGTGTGCTGCTCTCGCTGCCGCCGCGCGAGGACGTCGACCGCGCGCTCGAGCGGCTGTCGGCCGCGCTGACCAAGCGCGTCGGGACCGCGCGGGTGCCCAGCGACGACTGGGTGATGGCGGTCGGGTCGGTGGTCGCGTCGGTGCGCGACGCGCGGCGTGCGTTCCTCGAGGCGGCGCAGGTCGCCGACGCCGCGCCCTCGAGCGTCGACGGCGTCCCCCGCCCCTACTACCGGCTGCCCGACGTCCGGCTGCGCGGGCTGCTGCACCTGCTGCGCGACGACGACCGGCTGCAGACGTTCGTCGAGCGCGAGCTCGGCCCGCTGCTCGCCCACGACGCGCAGCACGGCACCGACCTCGTCGGCGTCCTGCGCATCTACCTCGCGACCGGCCGCAACAAGTCCGCGGCCGCCGATGCCGCGCACATGTCGCGGCCGTCGTTCTACGAGCGGCTGCACCGCATCGAGCGCGTGCTCTCCGTCGACCTCGACTCGGTGGAGTCGTGCCTGTCGCTGCACGTCGCGCTGCTCGGCCTCGACGCCCTGCGCCGCTGACGTCGAGCCGCTGACGTCGAGCCGCTGAGGTCGAGCGGCAGACGGCGTACCGCTGACGCCGTACCGCTGGCACGTACCGCCGACCCGGGCGCCCGGTCCCATCCGCACGGCGGTCCGCTCCGAACCACCGCCATGCGCACCTCTGCCTGGACCGCCGCCGCGCGCGGGGTCGTCGCCCTGCTGCTCGGTGTCGGCGTCGCCCTCCTGATCGCCGCGCTGACCGACCCGGCGCTGTCGCCGCTGACCCTGGTCGGCGGTGTCGTGGTGCGCTCGGTCCCGACCTGGCTCGAGCAGCTCGCCGTCCAACGGCTCGGGAACAACGACAAGCCGGTGCTGCTCGCGACGCTCGCCGTCGGCCTGCTGGTCGTCGGCGGGGGTGTCATCCGCTCCGACTACATGACCAGGCAGGATGTCGTGCGCGAGCAGCCGGTGCCGTTCAGTCACCAGCACCACGTGGCCGGCCTCGGGCTCGACT
>JBGAJT010000379.1:0-2609 GCA_044224785.1 Candidatus Nanopelagicales bacterium
TAGGCCTGCTCGAGCGGTCCGAAGTCGCGTCCCGCCAGCGCCGAGTGCCGCTCGACGACACCGACGAGCCGGCCCTCGCGCAGCACGGGGATCGCCTCGACCGCGGCCGGGGCGCCGTCGACCCGGTCGGCGACGACGCGTCGCGCCGACCCGGCGCGGTCGAGGATCGGTCGGCGGCCGCGGGCGGCGTACTCGCCGACCATGTCGTCGAACATGCCGGTGGGGCCGGTGGTGGGCCGGACCTGCGCGGCCGCGACGAAGCCGGCGCCGTGCCAGGTCGGCAGCCAGAGCACGAGGTCGGCGAACGCGGTGTCGGAGAGCAGCGTCCAGTCCGAGATCAGCGCGCGCAGGTGGTCGACGTCGGCCTCGGAGAGGTCGGTGCGCTCGCGCGCGAGGTCGTCGAACCGGGCCATGCCGCAACGGTAACGGCGGAGACTCCCGCGCCTCGACCCGGCAGACTTCCACGACCAGGAGAACCGGGGAGGCCGCATGCGCGCCAGGCTGCTCGACACCGCCGAGGAGTTCCTCGACGCCACCCTCGACCAGCGCGCCGCGGACCCGGTGCGCACCAACGTCCTCGGCTCGGTCGCCCTCGGGGTGGTCGAGGGCGCCGCCTACGACGCGGAGTCGTGGTTCGTCCTCGAGGACGCCGACGGCGTGGCGGTCGGCTGCGCGCTGTGGACCGCCCCCTACAAGCTGCTGTGCAGCCCGATGGGCGACGAGGCGGCGCACACCCTGGGTCGCGCTGCGCTGACCCGCGCAGGGGATCTCGGCGTCGCGATCCCCGGTGTCGTCGCGCCCCTCGGTGTCGCCGAGGTGGTCGCGGCCGCGATCGGCGGCGTCTGGACCACGTCGATGCGCGAACGGCTCCTGGTCCTGCACGACTACCTGCGGCCCTCGCCCGTGCCCGGGGCGGGACGTCGCGCGCAGGACGGCGACCTCGACCTCCTGGTGGCCTGGCACCGGGCGTTCGTCGGCGAGGCCGGCCTCAACGACCACGGCGTCGAGGAGGCCATCCGGCGCAACCTCCCGCGGCTGTGGCTGTGGGAGGTCGACGGCGTCCCCGTGTCCTACGCCGGCCACGCGCCGGTGGTGGCGACCCCCTCGGGCCACGTGGGCCGCGTCGGCCCGGTCTACACGCCCCCGGAGCACCGCAACCGGGGCTACGGGACAGCGATCACGGCACACGTCGTCGAGGCGCTGCTGCCCACGACCAGCACGGTGATGCTCTATACGGACGACGCGAACCCGACGAGCAACCACGTCTACGAGAACCTCGGGTTCGTCCACGAGGACGACATGGTCGAGCTCTCGCCGACCGACGTCTGACCAGCACCGCGAACCGCAGGAGGCGGCCGCGAGCCGCGGTTACCAACGGGTAGGTTGGCGGCCATGAGCGACGAGACCCCCACCCTCAACGGCCACGGCGGCACCCACGCGGTGGCCGCCGCGACGGCGCACGGCGTCGAGACGATGTTCACGCTGTCCGGTGCCCACGTCTTCCCGCTGTACGACGCCGCCGTCGGCGGCAAGGACGGCGCGGCCTCGGGCCAGGGACCGCTGCGTCTCATCGACGTCCGGCACGAGCAGACCGCGGTGTTCGCCGCCGAGGCGACCGCGAAGCTCACGCGCACACCGGGTCTCGCGGTCGTGACCGCCGGCCCCGGCGTCACCAACATCGTCAGCGGCGTCACCACCGCGCACTTCAACGGCTCGCCGCTCGTGGTCCTCGGCGGCCGCTCCCCCGACGCACGATGGGGCACCGGCGCGCTGCAGGAGCTCGACCAGCCGCCGCTGCTCGCGCCCGTGAGCAAGCACGCCGCCACGGTGCACTCCCCCGCCGAGATCGGCGACGCCGTGTCGCAGGCCTTCACCACCGCCGGCTCGCCGCACCGCGGCCCGGTGTTCCTCGACATCCCGATGGACGTCCTGTTCTCCTACGCCGACGTCGCGCCCGCCGCAGCCGTCACGCCGGACCCGGTGTCGCCCGACCCCGACGACGTCGACGAGATCGTGCGGCTGCTCGCGGAGTCGTCGCGCCCGGTGGTCGTCCTCGGCGGCGACGTGTGGGCCGGCCGCGCCGAGGCGGCCGCGCTGCGGTTCGCGGAGGGCACCGGCGTACCCGTCATCGCCAACGGCATGGGCCGCGGCATCCTGCCGCAGGGCCACCCGCTGCTCGTCACGCGCGCCCGCGGGGCCGCGTTCTCCGGCGCCGACCTCGTGATCGTGATCGGTACGCCGCTCGACTTCCGTCTCGGCTACGGCGTGTTCGGCGGCGCCGAGGGCACGACCCCGGCCCG
Organism: Candidatus Nanopelagicales bacterium; assembly: GCA_044224785.1. Lineage (GTDB taxonomy): Bacteria > Actinomycetota > Actinomycetes > S36-B12 > CAIYMF01 > Longivirga. The sequence continues at coordinate 2,301 of JBGAJT010000379.1, forward strand.
CGTCGTGCACATCGCCGACGCGCCCGGCCAGCTCTCGCGGCACGCGAACCCGGCGGCGACCGCGAGCGGCGACCTCGGCCTCGTGCTCGACACGGCGCGGGCGACCAAGTTCCCGCTGCCGCTGTCGGCCACGGCGCACCAGATGTTCATGCAGGCCTCCAGCAGCGGCCACGGCCGCGAGGACGATGCCGCGGTGATCAAGATCTTTCCCGGCATCGAACTGCCCTCCCGTTCCGGCTGAGCAAGGACAAGGCAGCACGAGCACAGGGCAGCCGCGCTGACAAGCCCCTGGCCGTCGGCACGGTTTGC
>JBGAJT010000037.1:0-17205 GCA_044224785.1 Candidatus Nanopelagicales bacterium
ACCATCGCGCGCGACGTGGGGCTGCCGCGGTCGACGGCGTACCACCTGCTCGCCGAGCTCGTCGCCGCCGACTACGCCGTGCACCTGCCCGAGGAGCGCGCGTACGGGCTCGGCGTCGCGGCGTTCGAGGTGGGTTCGGCCTACCTGCGCCACGACCCGCTCGAGCGCCTGGCCCGACCGGTCCTCGTCCGGCTGGTCGAGGAGACGCGGCAGACCGCGCAGCTCGGGATCCTGCAGGGCAGCGAGACGGTCTACCTGCTCAAGGAGCAGCCGCGCTCGCCGCTGACGCTGGTGACCGACGTCGGCGTCCGGCTCCCCGCGCACCTCACCGCGAGCGGCCGCGCGATGCTCGCGCACCTGCCGGCCGCCCAGGTGCGCGCGCTGCTCCCGCGCGCGGACTCCTTCGGCACGCGCACCGGTCGCGGCCCGTCGAGCCTGCGGCAGCTGCGCGACCGGATCCGCGCCGAGCGCCAGCAGGGCTACGCCGAGGAGGACGGCGAGGTCACGTCCGGCTACGCGTCGGTGGCAGCTCCCGTGTTCGACCACGGTGCGCGCCCGATCGCCGCGGTGGCGCTGACGTTCGGCGACGACGTCGAGCCCCGTCGTCGCGCCCGGCTCGGGGCCGCGGCGGTGTCCGCCGCCGACGTCGTCACCGCGCGCATCTCGGGACGACGCCCGGCCTGACACCTGTCGCTCCAGCCGGTCCGTGGCCTCCCCACGCGGTCGCCCCGGGCATGACGGAGGGCGGCGACCCGCAGGTCACCGCCCTCCGTCGTACGTCTCGTGCGTCAGACCGCCTCGGCGCCCTTGGGGTTGGGGCCGTACTGGTTGGTGCCCGGCGTGCTGTCGGACAGGCAGAAGATCCAAAGCAGGATCGTGCCGATGCAGCAGATCCACGACAGCAGCCACCACCAGCCGCTGCGGCCGGTGTCGTGCAGGCGGCGGAACAGGACCGCGATGCTCGGCAGCACCAGCGCGAGGCCGACGATCGTGCCGAGCCAGCCGACCTGGGCTGCGGAGCCCGAGCTCGTGTAGTGCAGGTTGAAGACGCCGTCGCCGATGTTGGCGATCGCCGCGAGCAGGATGACGAACAGCTGCCACCACCAGAACTCGCTGCGGCGGGCCCGTCCGCTGAACGTCACGTACTTCTGGAAGCAGGTGCTGACTGCCTGACCGAATCCCATGCCGACTCCCGGTGGCTCGTGGACGGGCACACCCTCTCGGAGCCGCCGGGAGCGTGCAAGCACCGGACCCGGCGCGGCGAGGCCGTTGTTGCCGTTCCGGACGGGCTGCTCCGAACGGGTGACCAGCGTGAGCCGCCGGAGAGCCCCACGTGAGGGGTCGGTCAGACCCTCGCGTGCGCGTCCGGAGCCGCGCCGTCACCGTGTGCAGCGGAGCCCTCACGGAGCGTCTCCAGGCGGCCTCGTGCGTGCGCGAGACGCGTCCGGGAGCCGCAGGCATGATGGGAGCCGGAGATCAGGGAGAGGGGCGGTGCGGCCGTGGACCCGAACGCGGGACTCGTCGAGGCGATGCGCTCCAGCCTGTACCGGCTGACCGGGCGCGACCTCGCCCACGGGCTCGACCAGTCGCAGGGGCTCGAGAGCGCCGTGTGGTCCGCGCCGTACGTCCTCGTCGCGCACGACCGATCCGCGGACCCCGTCTTCGTCTACGGCAACAGCACCGCGCTCGACCTGTTCGAGCTGGACTGGGACGGCTTCACCTCGCTGCCGTCGCGCCTGTCGGCCGAGCCCGACGAGCAGCACGAGCGCGAGCGGCTGCTGCAGGGCGTCGCCGAGCGCGGCTACATCAGCGACTACCGCGGCGTGCGCATCTCGAGCACCGGTCGCCGGTTCGTCATCGAGGACGCCGTCGTCTGGGACGTGATCGACGACCACGGCGTGCTGCGCGGGCAGGCGGCGCTCTTCGACCGGTGGACCCCGCTCGAGGCCCCGGCGTACGACGAGCCGGCCCAGCGCCACGACGACTGGTCGGGCCGCCACGACCTCGGCTGGTCGGACTCGCCCGCCGACGCGACCACCGGCGACGCGCTCGCCGCGACGGTCTCCGCCGCCGGCGCGATCCCGCACCACGACCTGCACGCCGCGCACGACCAGGCGGCCTACCAGCCCGGCTACGCGGTGGCCGAAGCGCACGAGCCGCAGTGGACCTCGGCGTACGACGCCGCGGAGCCCGTCGCCGGCGAGCACGCCCACCAGGTCTCGCACACGGTCGTCGCGGTCGACGACCCGCTCGTCGCCGACGGCCTGCGCGTCGTCGAGGACCGCATCGCCGTGGTCGACGACCCGGTCTCCTCCCCGCAGGAGCGCGTGCGCACCTTCCTGACCCTCGGCGCCGGTGCCGGCACCGACCTCGCCGTGGGCTACGACGTCGACGCGCCGCCGGAGGTGCGGCCGCTGACGCGCGACGAGCTCGACGTGGTCCTGCGCTGGGCCGTCGATGCAGGCTGGAACCCCGGACTGCACGACGCCGACGCGCTGTGGGCCGCCGACCCCGACGCGCTCGGGGGCGTGGAGGTCGACGGCATGCTGGTCGGTGCCGGCGCGACCGTGCGTCGCGGCTCGCGCGCAGGCGGGGTCGGGCTGCTCCTCGTCGAGCCGTCGCACCGCAGCCGCGGCATCGGCTCGCTCACCTTCCCGTTCCTCGTCGACGGCGCGCTCAGCCGGCTCGAGGCCGGTGCGGGCCTCGTCCTCGACTGCCCCGAGAGCTACCAGGACTTCTGCGAGCGGTTCGGCTTCGTGCCGGTGCGCCGCGTCGCGCGCAGCACCGCCGTCGCCACGCTCGGCCGTCGCGGTCCCTACACCGGCCAGCTCCGCGCCCTCGCGCAGCTGCCGTTCGACCGCGTCGTCGCCTACGACGCCAAGTTCTCCGGCGGCGAGCGCCCCGACTTCCTGCGCGCGTGGATGACGCCGAAGGGCGGCCTCGGGCTCGGTGCCTACGAGGCCGGCTGGCTCATCGGCATGGCGATCCTGCGCCCGGCGCACGACGGCTACCGCATCGGCCCGTTCTACGCCGAGTCGCGCGACATCGCCGAGGACCTGTTCGTCGCGCTGTCGGGCACGGTCGTCGGCCAGAAGCTCGTGCTCGACGTGCCGCTCGAGGACCCCGACATCGTCGCGTTCGCGTCGTCGAAGGGCTTCACCCTCGCCGCGCAGGCCGTGCACATGCAGCTCGGGCAGGTCGTCGAGGGACCGCGCGAGCAGGTCTACGGCGAGTCGACCCTCGAGTACGGGTGAGCCGACCTCACTCCGCCGGTCGCCGGTAGGGCACGGTGAGCGGGCGCGACGCCCCGGCGAGCATCGTCGCCGCGTCGGTGCTCGCGAACAGCTGCGCGAGGCGTGCCACCACCCCGGTCCACCCGGTCTGGTGCGAGGCACCGACCCCGCGGCCGTCGTCGCCGCTGAAGTACTCGTAGAACAGCACGTTCTCGTTCCACGACGGGTCGGTCTGGAACAGCTCGGTGCTGCCATAGACCGGGCGCCGCCCGTCGGCGTCGCGCGTGAAGGTCGAGAACAGCCGGTCGGTGATCTCGCGCGCCACCTCGAACAGCGTCATCTCGTTCCCGGAGCCGGTCGGGCACTCCACGACGAACTCGTCGCCGTAGTAGAGGTAGAACTGCAGCAGCGCGCGCACGAGCAGGATGTTCACGGGCATCCACACCGGCCCGCGCCAGTTGGAGTTGCCGCCGAACAGCCCGCTGTCGGACTCCGCGGGCGTGTAGGCGACCGTGAACTGCTCGCCGCCGACCTCGAACGTGTACGGGTTCGCCTCGTGCCACTTGGACACCGCGCGGATGCCGTGCGGGCCGAGGAAGCGGTCCTCGTCGAGCATGTGCTCGAGGATCCGGCGCAGCTTGGTCTCGTCGACGACCGAGAGCAGCCGCCGTCCCTCGTGGCCGGGGATGCGCGGGTCGTGCATGCCCTCGAGGAGGTCGTCGTTGCGGTCGAAGTACGTGCGCAGCTGCTCCCCCACCGACGGGAACCGCCCCATCACCGACGCCGGCACCACCGACGTGGCGGCGAGCGGCAGCAGGCCGACCATGGAGTGCACCTTGATCCGGCGGCCGCTGCCGTCGGGCATCCGCAGGACGTCGTAGAAGAAGCCGTCCTGCTCGTCCCACATCTCGTCGGGGTGCTCGCCGAGCGGGTCCATCGCCATCGAGATCTGGAACCAGTGGTGCACGAACTTCACGATGAAGCCCTCGTAGGCCGGGTCCTGCTCGGACAGCGCCACCGCGAGCTCGAGCATGTTCTGGCTGTAGAACGCCATCCACGCGGTGCCGTCGGACTGCTCGAGCGTGCCGCCGCCGGGGATCCCCTTGCTGCGGTCGAAGACGCCGATGTTGTCCAGGCCGAGGAAGCCGCCCTGGAAGACGTTCTTGCCGCTGGGGTCCTTGCGGTTGACCCACCAGGTGAAGTTGAGCAGCAGCTTGCCGAACGCCTCGGAGAGGAAGTCGAAGTCGCCCGAGCGCACCATCTGGCCGTCGCCGTCGCCCGACATCTGGCGCTCGAGGCCGTAGACGAGCGTCATCGCCCACGCGTGCACCGGCGGGTTGACGTCGCTGAAGTTCCACTCGTACGCGGGGATCTGGCCGGTCGGGTGCAGGTACTTCGACGAGAGCATGAGGTCGAGCTGGCTCTTGGCGAAGTCCGGGTCGACCATCGCGAGCGCGACGGTGTGGAACGCGAGGTCCCACGCGGCGTACCAGGGGTACTCCCACTTGTCGGGCATCGAGATGATGTCGTCGTTGACCATGTGGAACCACTCGGCGTTGCGCACGTCGCGCCGCGACGGAGCCCGCAGCGGGTGGGCCGAGTGCTCGCGCAGCCACAGGTCGAGGTCGAAGTAGTAGTGCTGCTTGGACCACAGCATCCCGGCGAGCGCCTGGCGCAGGACCGAAGCCTGGTCGTCGTCGAGCGACGGCGGCGTGATCGACGCGTAGAAGGCGTCGGCCTCCTTGCGGCGCGTGGTCAGGACGTCGCCCGCGTCGGCGAACCGGTCCGGACCCGAGGGCGGCTGCTGGTCGAGACGGAGCAACCACGAGACCTCGCCGCCGGCCGGGACGTCGGCCGTCAGGTGCACGGCGACCTTCGTGCCCGACTCCGCGTTCACGGCATCGGCCTCGCCGTGGACCACGGCACGGTCGACGCCGTCCTTCACGTACGGCGTGGCGTTCGGCGTGCCGAAGAGCCGCTCGCTGTTCGTCTCGTTCTCCGTGAAGAGCAGCGTCGACCCCGCCGGCGCGTGCAGCCAGTAGTCGCCGACGACGGGGTGGTGCACGCGCACCGACGTGCGGTCGCCGCCGACCGACTCGAGGACCGGCTTCTCCGCGTGCGGCGGGAAGCTCCAGGTGTTGCGGAACCACAGCTGCGGCAGCACGTGCACGGGCGCGGCGACGTCGCCGTGGTTGCGCACGGTCACGCGCATGAGGAGGTCGTCGGCGCCGGCCTTCGCGTAGTCGACCTCGACGTCGAACCAGCGGCCGTCATCGAACACCCCGGTGTCGACGAGCTCGTACTCGGGCTCGCCGTAGCCGCGGCGCGCGTTCTCCTGGACGAGGTCGTTGTACGGGTACGCCGCGTGCGGGTACTTGTAGCGCCAGCGCATCCACGAGTGGGTCGGCGTGCTGTCGACGTAGAAGTAGTACTCCTTGACGTCCTCGCCGTGGTTGCCCTCGGCGTTCGTGAGGCCGAACAGCCGCTCCTTGAGGATCGGATCCTGCCCGTTCCAGAGCGCGAGCCCGAGGCACACCAGGCCGCGGTCGTCGCAGATGCCCGCCATGCCGTCCTCGCCCCAGCGGTAGGCGCGCGAGCGGGCCTCGTCGTGGCTGAAGTACGACCAGGCGTCGCCGTCGTCGCTGTAGTCCTCGCGGACCGTGCCCCACTGCCGCTCGCTGAGGTAGGGGCCCCACCGCTTCCACGGCGTGCCCTCGCGGCTCTCGGCGAGACGGCGTTCCTCTGCGGTGGGGGTCATGCCCCAACCCTAGGGACGGCCGCCGCTCCGGATCCTCCGGAGCGGGTTTTCGGTCCCTCTCGTCCGGCGACCGTCGACGTCAGCCGTGCGAGCGCAGGATCATCCGCATCATCTTCACGCTGACCGCGCCGAACCGGAACGCCTGGATCGGCAGGTTGGTGCGCTTGCGGACCGTGCTCTCGGTGGGCATCGGCGCCTGGTAGGCGTCGGGCTGGATCACGACGGACGGGGCCGCGGGCTCGGACGGTGTGGTGGACATGGCTCCTCGTTCAGGGCTGGTGGGATCGGGACGCTGCGCCGGTCACTCGGGGATGATCTGCCAGCCCGGCTTGCCCTTGGCCTTGTAGATGAACATGTGGTGGAGCAGGTGCTTCATCCAGTGGCCGGCCAGACCGATCTCGCCGGTCGTCTCCGACAGGCTGCGCCCGTACCCGGGGAACCTGTCGTAGTCGGGGACCACCGGGTACATGGTCATCGACGCCGCGGTGCCCTTCGTGAACCCGGCACCCGCCGATGCTACGCACGCGGCGCCCATCTCGGCCATCGACGCATGGTGCGTCGGCGTCGTCGCCTTGCCCTTGACCATGTCGGCGATGCTCTGCGCGACCGCGCGGCCCATGAGGCCCGACGGCATGCCGGTGCGCGGCGGGGCCGGCGCGATGACCGTCCCGTTCGGGTTCGTGCGCGGCCGTGAGATCTGGTGCGGAGGGGCGAACGCGATGCCGACGGCGAAGACGTTGGCGTAGCCCGGGCTCACGTAGGTGCTGGGCCAGTCCGACGCCTTCCACTCCTCGTAGGGCTTCGGCGTGTAGTCGGCGTCGACCTTGAGGAAGCCGCTCGGAGCGAAGACCGAGCCCGTGATGTCGGCGCCGTCCTTGTCGAACGCCTGCAGGTCCTGCCCGCGGAACGGCGGGAGCAGCATCGCGAAGTCGAAGTCGAGGACGCCCTCCTCGCCGGTGATGGTCTCGTAGAAGAGCTTGCCCTCCTCGATCTTCTGCGCGTGCGCCGCCAGCACGGACTTGACGCCGCGCTCCTTGAACAGCGACTCGGTCCAGAGCTTGCTCGTGGTCACGAAGCCCTGCTGCTTGAACGTGAGGCCGCCGACGCCGAAGTCGCCGAGCTCGTGCTCGTTGGTGAAGTAGATGACGTCGGCCATGTCGCGCACGCCGCGCTCGCGCAGCTCGTGCTCGACGTTGAACGTGTACTCGAAGGCGGCGCCCTCGCAGGTGCACGTGCCGTGGCCGACGCCGATCACGATCGTCTGGCGCCGGCCGGACTTCATCCGCTGGATGCACTCCTCGAGCTTCTGAGCCGCCTCGGTCGCGTGCCCGTAGGTGCACACGGACACGGTGTGGCCGTCCGGGCCGAGGCCCGGGGTCGCGCCGAAGTTGAGCTTGGGGCCGGTCGCGTTGATGACGTAGTCGTACTCGAGGTCCTCCTCCTGGCCCGCGCGCTCGGGCTGGGTCCACACGATGTCGACGCTGCCGCGCGGCGAGCCGCCCTTGCCCTCGGGGTGCAGCGCCACGGCCTTGGCCTGCTTGAAGACGATGCCCTTCTTGTCATAGACCGGCTTGAGCGGGAACGTCACCTGCTCGGCCTTCATCCGGCCGACGCCGACCCAGATGTTGCTCGGGATCCAGTTCCACTGCGAGTTCGGCGAGACGACCACGACCTCGTGCGGGTCGCTGAGCATCCGGCGCAGGTGCAGGGCGGCGGTGTGGCCCGAGATACCGGCACCGAGGACGACGACACGAGCCATGGGACATCTCCTGAGGACGACGCTGTTCCGGCGATCAGGCTATACCCCTAGGGGTATGCTAAGGGAAGGCTCACCGGCGCCCCGGAGCCCGTGACGAGCGCCACGCCTACGATGAGCGCCATGCCCAGCCTCACCGACCTCGCCGCCCAGTCGCCCTACGTCGTCCTCGACGGCGCGATGGGCACGATGCTGCAGCAGGCCGGCCTCGACGACGGTGCGGCCTCGGAGTCGTGGAACACCGACCGGCCCGACGACGTGGCCGCGATCCACCGCGCCTACCTCGACGCCGGCGCGAAGGTGATCACCACCAACACCTTCGGCGGCACCCGCCCGCGCCTCGAGCTTCAGGGCCTCGGCGACCAGGTGCACGAGCTCAACCGCGAGGGCGCGCGCATCGCGCGCGAGACCGCCCGGCCCTACGGCGCGCTCGTCGCCGGTGACATCGGCCCCACGGGCGAGCTGCTCGAGCCGCTCGGCACCCTGACCGCCGACGAGGCGCAGGCGGTGTTCGAGGAGCAGGTCCGCGGTCTCGTCGACGGCGGCATCGACCTGATCATCATCGAGACGATGAGCGACCTCGCAGAGGTCGAGGCCGCGGTGCGCGGCGTCCAGGCGGTCGCGGCCGACCTGCCCATCGTCGTCACCCTCAGCTTCGACACCCACCTCCGCACGATGATGGGCGTGACCCCCACCGCCGCCGTCACGACGCTCGCGGAGCTCGGCGTCACCGCCGTCGGCGCCAACTGCGGCCGCGGGCCGGAGGAGATGGAGGCGATCATGGAGCAGATGGCCGCCGCCCGGCCCGAGGGCATGCTCCTCGTCGCGCAGTCCAACGCCGGCCTCCCCCACCTCGTCGGGGACCACTTCGAGTACGACGCGGAGCCCGAGAAGATGGCGGCGCACGCCGCCACGCTGCGCGCGCTCGGCGTCGACCTCATCGGGGCGTGCTGCGGGTCGACCCCCGACCACCTGCGCGCGATGTCCGAGGCGCTCGGTTCCTGACCGGAGTCGTCGAAGGTCGGGTCGGCCGACGCAGCGTCAGAGGACGCCGGCGGCGATCTCGGCCGACATCGGCGAGACGTCGACGTAGCCGGCCACCACGAGCTCCTTGGCCACGTCGAGGTCGACCGGGCGCGAGAACAGGAAGCCCTGGGCCAGGTCGCAGTGCAGGTCGCGCAGCGACCGGGCGCTGCTCCAGTCCTCGACGCCCTCGGTGACGACCGTGAGCTCCATCGCGCGGGCCATCGACACGACGCCCTCGACGAGCGCGTGCGAGCGCGGGTCGTGCAGCTCGGAGACGAAGAGCTTGTCGATCTTCAGGATGTCGACGGGCAGCCGGTGCAGGTAGCCGACCGAGGAGTAGCCGACGCCGAAGTCGTCGATCGCGAGCCGGACGCCGGCCGCCTTGAGCCCCTCGATCGCGCCGACCGTCACCGGGTCGTTGCTGAGCATGACGCCCTCGGTGAGCTCGAGGATGAGCCGCACGTCCGTGTGCGCCTCCTGCAGGAGCCGCACCTCCTCGGCGAGCGTCGGGTCCGACACCTGCAGCGCAGACAGGTTGACGCCCAACGAGATCGGCCGGCCGCCGGCAGCAGCGAGCTCGCGTCCGCCCGCATGGGCCCGCGCGAGGATCTGCCGGCCGAGCTGGCGGATGACGCCGATGCGCTCGGCCGCGGCGATGAACACGTCCGGCGGCACCTGGCCCAGGCGCGGGTCGCGCCAGCGCGCCAGCGCCTCGAAACCGTCGACCGCGCCGGTGACGAGGTCGACCACCGGCTGGTACTGCACGGTGATGAGGTCGTCGCGCACGGCGTCGCGCAGAGCCGCCTCGAGCTCGAGGCGGTCGAGCTCCGCGGCGCGCATGTCGGGGTGGAACAGCTCCACGCGCCCCTTGCCCGCAGCCTTCGCGGCGTACATCGCGGTGTCGGCGCTGTTGATGAGGAGCTCGGCGGAGTCCTCCGGGTCGTCGTTGAAGGCGACGCCGATGCTCACGCGCACGCGCACCTGGCCGTCGATGGTGTCGAACGGGTCGCCGAGCCCGGCGAGCAGCCGGGCGGCGATGACCTCCGCCTGCTCCGGCCCGGTCAGGTCGTCGAGCAGGATGCCGAACTCGTCGCCGCCGAGGCGGGCGGCGGTGTCCTGCTCGCGGATGCAGCCCATGATGCGCTGCGCCGCGAGGGCGAGCAGCTGGTCGCCGACGCGGTGGCCGAGCAGGTCGTTGACCTCCTTGAAGCCGTCGAGGTCGCAGTACAGGACCGCCACGAGGCCGCCGGGCCGACGGCGCTCGAGGGCCTGGCCGAGGCGGTCGGTGAAGACGGCACGGTTGTTCAGCCCGGTGAGCGCGTCGTGGCGCGCGAGGTAGGTCATCTCGTCGCTGAGCCGGCGGCGGTTGTACGCCGAGACGCCGACAGCCGTCAGTGCCTCCAGCGCCGCACGGTCGCGCTCGTCGAACACGCGGCCCGACACCTGGTGCTGCACGACGAGGTGCCGCACCGGCCGGCCCTCGACCTCGATCGGCGCGCCGATCTCGTGCGCCTCCGGCGGCGCGTCGCGCAGCTCGGCGGTGGTGTGGCGCAGCGTGCGCTGGGCCTGCTGGACGAGCGATGCCTCGATCTGGTCGTCGTCGCTCCAGTCGGGGGCGTGCGTCGCCGCCTCGAGCAGGCCGGTGAGCCGCAGCTGCGCGAGGCGCGTCTCGCTGATGGAGCTCACCGCGACGAGGATCGTGCCCACGGGCACGAGCAGCAGCAGGATCGTCCACTGCGCGCTGCCCTTCCAGAGGACCGCGGCGAGGAAGCCGAGGGTGTCGACGCTGACGAACGACGCGAGGCCGAGGGCCATGGCGCCCCAGTTGAGCAGGTCGGTGATCGGGCAGCCGTCCTCGAGCGCGAGCGAGGCGGCCGTCACCAGCAGGTCGACGGTGAAGAAGACGGCGCACGCGATCATCACGGCGGCGAGCGACTGCCACGTCGTCGGACCGGTCGGGCCGTTGGGGCTCGTGGGGGCGATCGCGGCGTAGAGCGTCGTGTAGACGAGCACGAGCAGCCCGCCGCACAGGATCGTCAGGCCGACGTTGAAGATGCGCGACCGCCACGCCTTGTGCTGCACGCCGTTGGCGATGGTGGTCGCGATGGCCCAGACCGCGAACGCCTCGAGCCCGGACTGGGTGAGGAGCAGGAAGACGAGCACGCACGTCTCGAAGCCGATGACGATGTCGCCGGACTCGTGCGGGATGGTCAGCGGGTAGCGCGCCATGAGGACGACGAGCCCGATGGCGACCACGTCGAGGAGGTAGCCCTCCGACTTGCCGCTCTCGATGACGCTGCGGACCCAGGCGAGGACGAACGGGATCGCGACGAGCAGGCCCACGCCGAAGATGGCGACGTCGAGGCCCACGGCGAGGCTCGCGCGCGACACGCGCAGTGCGGACACGTCGACCCCCTCCGGGCAGCGCAGGAGACACCCTTCCCTGGAGGTTGTCGGCGCCGCTCGTCGCGCCCTTGAGCCCCCTGCACGCAGGGTAGGAAGCCTCCGGGCCCGGAGTCATGCCGAGGGCAGCACGACCCAGAAGGTGGTGCCCGCCCCCAGCAGGGACTCCACCCCGATCCGTCCGGAATGCGCGGACACCACGGCCGACGCGATCGCCAGGCCCAGGCCGTTTCCCCCGGTGCTCCGCGACCGGCCGTCCGCCACCCGGTGGAACCGGTCGAAGACCCGCGGGAGCTCCTCGGGCGGGATGCCGGGCCCGCGGTCGGCCACCTCGAGCCGTACCGCTCCGTCGCGGTGCGCGAGGCGCACCTCGACGGGCGTGCCCGCGGGAGTGTGGCGGACGGCGTTGGACGTGAGCACCGAGACCACCTGCGCGAGCTGGTCGGGGTCGCCGGGCACGGCGTACGGCGCGGTGCCGTCGTCGACCAGCCGCACCTCGCGGTCGGCGGCGACCACGGCGAGGTCGGCCACGAGGCCCGGGACGAGCGTCCCGAGGTCGACGCGCTCGCGACGTGGCGCCGGCTCGGTGTCGAGGCGCGCGAGCAGCAGCAGCCCGTCGACGAGCCCCTGCATCCGGCCGGCCTCGCTGCGCATCCGCGCCATCGCATCGGCGACGGCGGCGCGGTCGGCGAGGCCGCCTGCGGCGTAGAGCTGGGTGTAGCCGGTGAGCGTGGTGAGCGGCGTACGCAGCTCGTGCGACGCGTCGGCGACGAACCGGCGCAGCCGTTCGTCGGCAGCCGCGTTGGCGTCGGCGAGGGCGTTGAAGGCGACGCCGAGCTCCTGGGCCTCGGTGCCCTCGGGATAGGTCGGCACCCGCCGCGAGGCATCGCCCTCGGCCAGCGCCGTGGCGACGTCGGTGACCGACCGGATGGGGGCGACGCCGAGCCGGAGCGTCCACCACGCGACCGCTCCCCCGACGAGCGCGACCACGAGCCAGACCAGCGCCAGCAGCCGCGCCAGCCTCGCGGTCGCGGCGTCGGTGTCGGCCAGCGGCGCACCGAGGACGAGGGTCGTGCCGGCGCGCGCGTCGATCCCCACAACGCGCAGCCGACCGAGCGAGCGGTCCTCCGCCGCGACCGTCTCCGGCGTCGACGTCGGCGTCGCCGCGAGCACCGGCACGAGGCCCGCGGCGTCGCCGGGGGTGGCGAGGGTGCGCAGCCGGCCCTGCCGGTCGACGACACCGACGTAGAGGCCGTCGACCACGGCGGGGAGCTTGTCGGAGGCGACGCCGCCCTGCACGAGCGCGCGCGTCACGAGCCGGTCGACCTGCGCGTTGGTGGTGAGCGGCTCGAGGCGGTCGTCGACCGCGCCGACCGTGTACTCGCGCTGCACGAGCACGACGGCGAGGAAGGCAGCGGCGAGCACCGCGAGGATGAGTCCCCAGCCGAGCAGGATCCGCGCCCGCAGCGGCATCACGGCTCCCGGATGCTGTAGCCGACCCCGCGCACGGTGCGGATCAGGCGCGGCTCGACGTCGTCGACCTTGCGCCGCAGGTTGCTCACGAACGACTCGATGATCGTCGACTCGCCCTGGAAGTCGTAGTGCCACACGGCGTCGAGGATCTGGGCCCGCGAGACGACGCGTCCGGCGTTGGCCATGAGGCAGCGCAGCAGGCTCAGCTCGGTCGGCGACAGCTCGACCTCGCGGCCGCCGCGCCAGACCCGGTGCGCGTCGAGGTCGAGCTCGAGGTCGGCGACGCGGAGCCGGGCGCTCTGCGTGCCGACGCCGCTGCGCCGCAGCGCGACCTGCACCCGCGCGACGAGCTCCTCGAGCGCGAACGGCTTGACGATGTAGTCGTCGCCGCCGAGCGTCAGTCCGCGCACGCGGTCGGCGGTCTGGTCGCGCGCCGTGACGAACAGGACCGGCGCCTGGCAGCCCCGGCCGCGCAGCCGCCGCAGCACCTCGACGCCGTCGAAGCCCGGCAGCATCACGTCGAGGACGACGGCGTCGGGCGCGAAGGCGTCCGCCTCGGTGAGCGCCGTGGCGCCGTCGGCAGCGGTCCGCGTCTCGATGCCGGCCAGGCGCAGCGCGGAGGTGACGAGGAAGGAGACGTTCTCCTCGTCGTCGACCACCAGGACGCGCGGGGCGCGGGACATGTCGTTCATCGCACGAGCATCGTGGCAGCCGTTGCTGGATCGGCGCTGAACCGACCCTGGACGTTTCCTGGAGGTCCGCCCAGCAGCCCTGCACCGGGGTCGGCCACCGGGGTTGGCCACCGGGGTTGGCCGCCGGGGGTGCGCCGCCGGGCCGCGGGCGGCGCACCCCGGGACGCCGGTCAGCCCGTCGCGGTCGCGCCGGAGGCGGCGGTGCGGTGCGGGCGCGTGGGCAGCTCGAGGCCGTAGTCGGTGAAGAGCTGGAACAGCTTCGCGCGCCAGCCGAGGAGCTCGGAGCGCAACTGCACCTTCTGGATCCGGCCGAGCGCCTTGATCTGGTCGCGGTCGACGCGGTGGCCCTTCGTGGGCGGCGTGATGCCGTACTTGGTGAGGATCGCGTCGCGCTCGGTGCGCAGCGCCTGGCGCTTGGTGCGGAACTCGGTGCACTGCTCGACCGTGAGGTCCTTGGCCCGGCCGTGGCACCCGGTGGCGCTGCTCGTCGACGGCGCGGGGGTGGGGTCGTTGCTCGCGGCGTACGCCGATCCGCCGGTGAGCAGCAGCGCGCCGGTGAGCGCCGCCGCGCCGACGACCGACACCAGCTTCGTGGTGGTGCGCATGGGTGGTCCTCTCGTCGTGGGGCCCGGTAGGCCCCGTCGACGTCCACGGTCGAGCGGCAGGCTCGCAGTGGCTGGAACGCTTCCTGGCGCTCTGCTGGAGATCGCCGGTCGCGGCCTCCGCGAGGTCACAGGGTGCGCGGCGCTCGTTCCCAGGAAGTCCACAGGACGGGCGCGCACCGTGGTCGTCGGTGGGCGGAGCGCCCGCCTCGGAGGATCTCGGGAGGGAACCGCGATGCACAGCCTGGTCCTGCGAGCAGGGACAGTCGCCGGGGTGGTGGCGGTGCTCGCGCTGCCGACCGCCGCGGCGCACGCGACCACGACCACCACATCGACCACCATGACCGCGTCGGCGTCGGCGTCCGCGACGACGGGGCGGATCGTCAGCGGCGAGGCGCTCGCGGCCGCGATGGCGGTGCCGGCACCGGCGTACGCCGGCAGCGACGGCCCGGTCGTGCACCGGCGCCCGCTCGGTCCGACCCCGACCATGGCATCGGGGGCCGCGTCATGACCGCGCTGCTGGTCGACCGCCACCTCGGCACCTCGCACGCGGGCGACCTCGCCGTCACGCTGCAGGTGCGCGACGAGGGCATCCACCCGTCGGTCGTGTCGGCCGCGTGGGACGCCGTCCACGACGAGCTCGACCGCATCTCGCGCGCGTTCTCGACGACCGATCCCGACAGTGCGGTGTCGCAGCTGCGCGACGGCGCGACCCTGCTCGTCGACGACGGCGTGGCCACGGTCATCGACCGCTGCCTCGAGGCGCGCGCCCTCACCGGCGGCGCGTTCGACCCGTGGTCGCTCCCCGGGGGCTTCGATCCCTCCGGGCTCCTCCACGGGTGGACCGCGGAGGTCTGCGCCGCCGTGCTGCGCCGTCACGGGCTGCGCCGGTTCAGCGTCGACGTCACCGGCGACCTCGTCTGCCGCGGCGAGGTCTGGCGCGTCCCCGTGCCGCACCCCGACGACGCCGCGCGGGCCGTCGCGCAGGTCGAGGTGCGCGATGGCTCGATGGCGACCTCGCGCGCCGCCGACGTCGTCGACCCGGCGACCGGTCTGCGCGCCACCGGGTGCCGCCAGGCGACGGTCGTCGGACCGGACCCGGTGCTCGCCGACGCGCTCGCGACCGCGCTCGTCGTGCGCGGGGTCGAGGGGTCGCGCTGGTTCGCGCAGCTCCCCGGCTGGTCGGCGTGCCTCGTCGTCGGCGACGAGCTCGCCTGGTGGGGCGACGCGGTCCTGCCGGCGTAGGCCCCGCCCAGATCGCCTGGGAAGGTCCCCGTGAGCCCTGGGGCTCACCACACCCTTCCCCTCCGACCAGCCGGCATCCGGGCCGACGGAGGTGTGCCGACCGGGACGCCTGGTCGGTGTCGGAGGACGTGCCTAGGGTGGCGGGATCGCAGCCGAGGGACGGAGCCGAGGATGACCACGCTCACGGGACGGCCGCGCACGGCGCTGCTCGTCATCGACGTGCAGAACGGGGTGGTCGGCGGAGCGCACGAGCGCGACGCCGTCGTCGCCAACGTCGCAGCGCTCGTCGACAAGGCCCGGGCACAGCAGGTGCCGGTGGTGTGGGTCGCGCACTCCGACGAGGAGGGTCTCCCGCTCGGCTCGCCCCAGTGGGACTACGTCGACGAGCTGCAGCGCCGCGAGTCCGAGCCGCTCGTGCACAAGACCTACGCCGACTCCTTCGAGGACACCGACCTCGAGCAGGTCCTCGCCGGCCTCGAAGTCGGCCGCCTGGTCGTGGCGGGTGCCCAGACCGACGAGTGCATCCGCTCGACCCTGCACGGCGCGATCGCGCGCGGCTACGACGCCACGCTCGTCGCCGACGCGCACACGACCGAGGACCTCAGCGAGTGGGGCGCCCCGCCGCCGGCCCAGGTCATCTCCCACACGAACCTGTACTGGTCGAACCACCGCGCGCCGGGCCGCACGGCCGGCACGACCACGACCGCCGAGGTCGACTTCGGCCCCAGCGCCTGACCGGACGGGCTCGTGCTCGGGCGGCCCGCGGCGTCGGGCAGGATGCGCGCATGACCCACGAGCACCGCGACCTCGACCCCACCTGGACCGCGCAGACCGTCGCCGTGCAGGCCGGCCGCCCGGTCCGCGTCCCCGGTGCCGGGGTGAACCCGCCGGTCCACCTGTCGGCGACCTACCTGCACGAGACCGAGGTCGGCTACGGCCGCGACGGCAACATCGGGTGGTCGGCGCTCGAGGAGGCGCTCGGCGCGCTCGACGGCGGCACGTCGGTCACCTTCGCGTCCGGACTCGCGGCAGCCACGGCCATCGCCGACCTCGTCCCCACCGGCGGCACGGTCGTGCTGCCGACCGTCGCCTACTTCGGCGTGCGCAACGTCGTCGAGCGGATGGAGCAGCGCGGCCGCCTCACCATCCGCCGGGCCGACCCCGACGACACCGACGCCGTGCTGGCCGCGGCCGACGGCGCCGACGTCGTGTGGGTCGAGTCGATCGCCAACCCGCTCATCGCGGTGGCCGACGTCCCCGCGATCGCTGCCGGTGCCCGCGAGCGCGGTGCGATCACGGTCGTCGACGCGACGTTCGCGACGCCGTTGCGGCAGCGCCCGCTCGACCTCGGTGCCGACGTCGTCATGCACTCGGCGACCAAGCTGCTCGGTGGGCACTCCGACCTGCTGCTCGGTGTCGCCACGGTGCGCGACCCGCAGCACGCTGAGTTCCTGCGCACCCACCGCCACGACCACGGCGCGATCCCCGGGGCGCTCGAGGCGTTCCTCGCGACGCGCGGGCTGCGCACCCTCGGCGTCCGCCTCGACCGTGCGGAGGCCAGCGCCGGCG
This sequence comes from Candidatus Nanopelagicales bacterium, assembly GCA_044224785.1. GTDB lineage: Bacteria > Actinomycetota > Actinomycetes > S36-B12 > CAIYMF01 > Longivirga. Next base: position 16,758 of record JBGAJT010000037.1, read on the forward strand.
AGCTCGCCCGTCGCCTCGCGTCGCACCCGTTCATCAGCCGCGTGAACTACCCGGGCCTCCCCGACGACCCGCAGCACGAGCGCGCGTCGCGGGTGCTGAGCGGGTTCGGGTCGATGCTCTCGTTCGACGTCGCCGGCACGGCCGAGCAGACCGAGGCCTTCCTGAACCGGCTGCAGCTGGTGACGCACGCGACGAGCCTCGGCGGCGTCGAGTCGCTGATCGAGCGGCGCGCGCGGTGGGCCGGCGACGCCGCGATCGTCGGCCCCACGCTGTGCCGCATGTCGGTCGGGATCGAGGACGTCGAGGACATCTGGCGCGACCTCGACACCGCGCTCGTCGACACCCTGGCCTGACACCCCCTTCGCGCCCGGAGGCCCGGGAGCGCGCTCGGTGGAATCCACCCGCGGTCTGCGCCACGGTTGGGGCAAGCGACTCGACGGGCAGGTGG
>JBGAJT010000380.1:0-2606 GCA_044224785.1 Candidatus Nanopelagicales bacterium
TGTCGGGGCGGTACATGGTGTACGGGCTGGTGCGCGCCACAGCGTTCACGCGGCCGTGGAACAGCTCCACCGTCACCTCGCCCGTGACCACGTCCATCGTGGTGTCCACGAACGCCTGCAGCGCGCGGCGCAGCGGCGAGAGGAACCGTTCCATGAGCAGGCCGTGGGCGAGCGGGTCGACGCCGCTGATGCCGAGCAGGTGGTTGACCAGGCTTCCCGCGCCCGAGCCGCGGGCGGCGACGCGCACGCCGTCGCCCTTGATGAGGTCGACGACCTCGCCGACGGTGAGGAAGTAGCCGGCGAAGCCGAGGGTGGCGATGGTCTCGAGCTCGGCGTCGAGGCGGTCGCGGACGTCGCGCTCGCGATGACCGGCCCGGTCGAGGTACGCCGTGACCGCGGCGTCGCACCGCGCGCGCAGGTGGCGGTCGGCCTCGAGCGCCTCGGCGGCGAGCACCGCCGGACCGCGGTCGCGCACCGCGCTGCTGCGCGCCGCGGTGCGCGCGGGCAGCAGGATGTCGAGCTCGGGCACGTGCACCTCGCCGATGCCGAGGTCGACGACGGGGTCGAGGCGGCAGGCGTCGGCCAGGGCACGGGTGTCGGCGAGCAGCCGCTGCACCTCGCGACGCTCCCCCGCCTCGCCGCCCGCGACCCCGGCGAGCCGCACCACCTCCTGCGCGACGCGCTCCATGTGCGCGCCGTCGGCGAGGTGGCCCTCGCCGTTGGCGCGGTCGAGGTGGCGCGAGTCGATCGGCACCAGGCGGCGGATCGCGTCGAGCACGTCGACGACGGGTGCCTGGTCGCGGGTCGCGTGGCGCACGGCGTTGGTGAGGACGGCGGGCAGGTCGTGGTCGCGGGCGAAGCCCAGTGCGCGGGCGGCGGCCGACGACGAGAGCGCGCGGCCGCGCGAGCGCGCACCGGACAGGTCGGTGGGCGCCTGCGCGGCGTCGCGGGCGCGGTGGCTCACGACCTCGATCGCGAGGCGGCGGCCGAACACCGCGCGCCACGGGGCGAGCGCCGCCTCGGCGAGGTCGGGACGCCGCGCGGCCAGCGCACGTCCGACCTCGGAGTCGGGGCCGAGCAGCAGGACGAGGCCGTCGCTGTGCGCGGCGACGACGTCGAGGGTGGTGACCGGCGCGCCCCGGCGCGCCTGCTCGAGGGCCTGCCCGGTGGCGTCGGCGCGCAGGCCGGGGGCGTCGGGCAGCAGGCCGAGGTGCGCGGCCGACACCAGCCGGCACAGCGACGCCCAGCCGGTCCGGCCGCGGGCCAGCAGCACGACGCGCGGATGACGCGGGTCGACCTCCGCCCCGCCGCGCGCCGGGGTGCGCCGCGCAGGCGCGCGAGAGGACGGCGGCGGCATCGGGCCGGACCCGCTCGACCGGCCCGCTCGACCCGCCCCGCCGGCGCTGCCTGGATCGCTCGACCCGCTCGACCCGCTCGACCCGCTCGACCCGCTCGACCCGTTCTGGCCCGACGCGGACGCCGGGGTGCGGGTGGCGGCGGCGCGCTCGGCCAGCGTGGGTCCCGAGCCGACCCGGCCCGCCGGCGTACGCCGCAGCCCCGATCCCCAGCCGCCCGAGCCGGACGTGGGAGGCGCGAGGACCTCGACCGGACGGACGGCGAGGTCGAGCCCGAGGATCGGCGCGATCCCGGCGTCGCGGCAGGCCAGGACGAACCGGACCGCGCCGTAGAGGCCGTCGCGGTCGGTGAGGGCGAGCGCCTCCTGCCCGAGCTCGGCCGCGCGCGCCGCCAGCGCCGCGGGGCTGCTCGCGCCGTGGCGCAGGGAGTAGCCGGAGGCGACGTGGAGGTGGACGAAGGGGTCGGCGGGCACGGCTCTCGGGTCTCGGTGGTCGAGGTCGGATCGGTGGTCGAGGTCGGATCGGTGGTCGGCATGACGGGAACGAGATCCGTGTCCGTCATGTCGTCGGCGGTACGGGAACGAGATCCGTGTCCGTCATGTCGTCGGCGGCACAGGACCGAGATCCGTGTCCGTCATGTCGTCGGTGCGGAGACGAGATCTCGTTCCTGTCCGGGTTCTCGTCCCGTGGTGCGCGGGTGGCAGGTGGGGCTAGGAGGCGCGCGCGATCGCGGGACCGGCCGAGCCCTGCCGGCGCGACGGCTCGACCGGCAGCGCCTGCTGGTGGGCGACGCCGAGCACCCGGGCGACGACGGCGAGGAAGGACTCGGCCTCGCGGACGAGGTCGTCGGCCTCGCGCTCGCTCACGACGCCGCGCAGCCCCGCCTCCGCCGCCGCGCGCTTGCCCGCGCCGGCGGCGAAGAAGGCGGCCCACTCGCCGCGCTCGGGCGCGAGGTCGGCGAGCAGCACCGACGCGCTGCGCTCCCCGCCGCAGCGACGGCTGCGCGGCTGTGGTGCTGCGCGAGCAGCCAGGACGGCGGCCGCGGCGCGCAGCGCGGCGAGGTGGGCACGGGCGTAGCGCGCCTCGGGATCGTCGAGGGTGTCGGGGGAGCCCGCGGCGAGCAGCTCGCGCGCCGAGCCGGCGAGCAGCTCGCGGGCCGCCAGCGGCGGACCGGCGGGCTGCGCCAGCCCCGCCCCCGCAGCCCCCGCCGTCGGGGCCGGGGTCGGCACCGAGGCCGGCACGGACGTGGTC
>JBGAJT010000381.1:0-2602 GCA_044224785.1 Candidatus Nanopelagicales bacterium
CTATCGAAGCTGCGTGCAAGGATCACGACGCGGAAGCAGTGGCGTGCGGAGGGGGTTCCGTGAGGCTCTGGATCGAGCGTCGGTATGCGGCCTGGGTCGTTCCCGCGATGAGGTCGAACGCGCTGACCTCGCGCCGCGATCTGCTCAGGCTCCCGCAGCGCCGGGCCGAGCTGGTGCTCCTCGTGCTGTGGCTGGTCGCGATGTTCTCCCAGCTCTTCCGAGGCGGACCGACGAACCCGCTCCTTGCCGGCGCGCTCGGGATCGTCGTCGTCCTCATCCTCGCCCTGGCGGCCTTCCGGCTGATCGGCTCGTGCCTTCCGTCGACGTCCGTCGCCGCGTTCATGCTCACCACAGGGTGCACGCTCGACGAGGTGCCCGCAGACGCGTCGGCCCGGAGCAGCGCTGTCGACGGCGAGTGGCTCCGGCGGATCGGACCGGTAGCCGCCGCCTCCCGGCACGATCTGCAGGAGGCGAACCGACGAGACACGGTGCTGTTCCTCTGCGCATCACGCGTCATCCTGGTCGTCGTGACGCTCTCCGCGATCACCCTCGACAGCGCGCTCGGCGCGCTGCAGGTCGTGGTGCTCGTGCTCGGGATCCTGTGACCGCCTGGTCGCGACGCGAGGTGCGTCGCCGGTCTGTCCCCTTCCTCGCCGACCTCGCCGACGTCTTCGGTACGCCGCTGCCGCCGGGACCACCCGTCGACCCTGCGCGGTTCAGCACCTGGGTGGCAGCGACCGCCGTCGGTGGGCGCGCCCCTGCGTGACCGCACCGCGTCGTAGGTCCCTAGCCCCACGGGATTCGCCAAGAGCGACGCTGCGCACGAGCTGTGGGCGACACGCCGGTGCACTTCGCCTGTGGATAGGCGCGTGGAATCGACTGTGCGGCAACGGGTTTCGGCAGGGAGGGCTGTCGGAGGTAGTCGGTAGGTTCTTCGCATGACCACGACGACCGACGGCACGCGCGCACCGATGACGGTGCATGCGTTCGCGCGCCTGGTCGAAGGTCTCGCCGACGCCGTCCGTTCGGTCGCCGGCGCGCTGGCCGAGAACCCGACGCTGCTGGCCGAGGTCCCCGACGAGCTGCTCGAGGTCTTCACCGTCTCCCTGCACCGGGCAGCCGACGGCTCGACAGCAGCGGCCACCCTGGTCACCGGGCGCCTGGAGCGGCAGGTCGGGTCGGTGCGCGGGAAGCTCGTCGCGGGTCGCTACGCGTCCACGACCCGGTTCCTGCAGGTCGAGGTCGGGATGAGCGCACCCCAGGCCCGGGCAGCAGTGGCCCGAGGGCGCGACCTCGACACCCACTCCACCCGCATCGCCGACGCCTGGGCGGCCGGGGCGATCACCGGCGGCGCGGTCCGCGACCTCACGGTCGGGGTCAGCGACGTCCTGCGCCGCTCCTCGCGCACCGACACACCGATCGCCCGCGCCGAGGCGCTCGACCACCTGATGCCCATCGCCGAGCGCGGCGACCTTGACCGGCTGCACCGGGCCGTCGGCGAACTGCGACTGCGGATCGACCCCGACGGCACCACCGAGGACGCCCTGTTCGCGTTCGAGAACCAGACGCTGTCCATCATCGAGGCCGGATCGATGTTCCGGGTGAGCGGTTGGATCACGCCCGAGGCGGCGGCCGCCACCACGACGGTGCTCGAGACCCTCGGCCGAAGGATCGCCGACCAGCAGCTCGCCGACGTCGCCCACGAGCCCGACTGCGAGTCCCTCGCCCATGCGGACGACGACTGCTCCTGCGGCGCCCGAGCCCGCGCCGAGCGCGCCGCGGGGCTGCGTCCCGACCAGCTCCGCGCCCTCGCCCTCGGCGAGCTCATGACCGACCGCCTGTCCGACGCCGACCTGGGCTCCCACCACCGCGTCGCCCCGCACGTCACCGTCATCGCCGACCTCACCGACGCGGCCGGGCCGGTCATCGGCCGGCTGCAGCTGTCCGGCACCGACGGCGAGACGCTGCTCGGCGAGCAGACCGTCGACCGGCTGCTGTGCGACGCCGACATCACCCGCGTCCTCACGACGACCGCTGCTGTCCCGGTCGGCACCGCTGCGTCGGGGGAGGGATCGGATGCCGTCGAGGCGGTGGACGCGCCCGTAGATGCGTACCTCGCCGCCGTCGCCGCGACGCTCGAGGCCATGGCGCGCTCCGTGCTCTACGTCGGGTACGCCGAGCGCACCGTCTCCGCCCGCCTGCGCCGCGCTCTCGAGGCCCGCGACGGCCACTGCGTCTTCCCTGGCTGCCGCGCCCACGCCCGACGCTGCCACGCCCACCACGTCCTGCCCTGGCAGCACGGCGGGGCGACCGACCTGCCGAACCTCGCCCTGCTGTGCGTGACCCATCACGTCGTCGTCCACGAGGGCGGCTGGTCGATGCGGCTCCAGCCTGGTTGGACCGGCCACGAGCAGGACTGCTGGGAGTTCACCCCGCCGCTGGCCCGCACCCGCCGGCTCCGTCGCTGACATAGAGCCGGCGCCACCGATACCGGCGACTCCCGCACCAATATCCGGCGTTCGGCTACTCGCTCTAGCGCTCGCCAACGCGGACGAGGACTCGGTCAACCACTCGCTTGATGCTCTGTGGGACGCCGCCGAAA
>JBGAJT010000382.1:0-2590 GCA_044224785.1 Candidatus Nanopelagicales bacterium
GGGGTCGTCGGGGCAGGGACGTCCACGGAGTCGGGCACGACCAGTCCTCGCGAGATCAGCGCCGCACGCCGTTGTGCGACCCGCACAGCCTAGACCGCCGGACCCCCTCGGCGCGGACCTCGACGCTCCCTTACGGCATCCTGGGGCTCTCGCACCGTCCGAACCGGAGGGACCCCGTGGCCACGAGCCTCACCTGCCAGCTGCCGATCCCCACCGACCCGCACGCCGCCTTCCTGCTGCTCTCGGACCCGGACTACATCCGCGAGGTCGCCGAGCGCACCGGCGGGCACGACGTCGAGGTCACGGTCGAGGCCTCCGACGACGGCGGCGCCACGATCCGGAGCCACCGGGTGCTGCCGGCCAGGCTGCCGTCCTACGCGAAGGCCCTGGTCGGCGAGACGGTCACGATCCACGAGACCCGCGTCTTCGGGCCGGCTGCCGACGACGGCAGCCGCGACGGCACCATCGACGTCACCTTCGGCGGCGCCCCGGCGCACGTCACCGGCACGATGCGGCTCGAGGGCGACGGCACGAGCAGCGTCGAGGTCGTCATGTCGGTCAAGGCGTCGGTGCCGCTGGTCGGGGGCAAGGTCGAGCGCCTCTGCGCCGACCAGATCGACGCCTCGATCACCCGCGAGGCGATCGTGGCTGCGGAGCGCGTCGGCTGAGGCCGCTCCTCCTGCTCGAGTAGGCCGTACGCCGTCGCGGTGCGGCCGTTCGGCCGAACTGCGCCGGGGCCCGGGCTCGGTACCGTCGACAGACAGTCACCGTCCTGGGAGTGCTCTGATGATCGTCCGTATCCGCCGTGCCCTGCGTCGCGACGAGGGCGCCTCCGCTGTCGAGTACGGCCTGCTCGTCGCCGCGATCGCCGCGATCATCGTGGGCATCGTGTTCCTGCTGGGCAGCCGCGTGAAGTCCACCTTCTCCAAGACCAACAGCTGCATCAGCGCGTCCAGCACCACCTGCTGAGACGGCGCCCCCGCCGGCCGCGCTCCGATCGGACCCCGCCGAACCAACCGTTCGGACGGGTGCGTGGGTGCGCGCCGCCGCTACCGTGAGACGTGGAGCGGGGTCGGTTCGTGTCCTGGGAGGACTCTCATGCTGGTGCGTCTGCGCACGGCAGTACGGCGCGACGCGGGAGCGTCGGCCGTCGAGTACGCCATCATCGTGTCGCTCATCGCCGCCGTGATCGTGGCGATCGTCTTCCTGCTCGGGTCCCGGACCAAGTCGCTGTTCTCCAGCAGCAACAACTGCCTGCAGACGCAGGGCTCCACCTGCTGACCTGTGGTCGCGGCCACGGCGTCCGACCCGGCCCCAGCCTTCACCCTGCGTGAGCCCTCCGCTCCGTCCCGTCGACGTCCGCAGTAGTCACTGGCCCGGATCGCCCGCCTCTTGCAGCCGATCGGCTGAGGGCGCGGCGTCGCGGCGTCACTAGCGTGACCGTTCGCCGAGGGCGGTAGGGGGCCCGGATCTCCGGGTGCCGGCCGAGGCGGCGACGACGTCCCGCCGGGGCGCCGTCAGCGGCGAGAGTCCTGGTCTTCCGCGCTGATCGCACCGACCATCAGCTGGGGGCACCATCATGATCACCCGTATCCGCACCACCCTGCGCCGCGACGAGGGCGCGTCGGCCGTCGAGTACGGCCTGCTCGTGGCGGCGATCGCCGCGATCATCGTCGGCATCGTGTTCCTGCTCGGCAGCCGCGTGAAGTCGACGTTCAGCCAGACCGAGAGCTGCATCGGGAGCGCCAGCACCACCTGCTGATCGCTGCGCACGGTCCCCTGGTCCGCAGTGCCGTCCTGGCGCTGCGGGCCAGGCCCGTCCGTGGGCGGGCCGTGCACGCACCGGCCGCGCGACGGGCCAGGATGCGGGGGTGACCCGAACCCTGCTCGAGCTGGTCGGCTGGACCGGCTCCGCGCTCGTGATCCTCTCCCTGGCCCAGGCGCGGGTGCTGCGCTTCCGGGTGCTCAACCTCGCCGGAGCGCTCCTCGCGACGCTCTACAACGGCGTCCTGGGCATCTGGCCGTTCGCCGCGATGAACGCCGTCATCGCCGTCATCGACCTCTACTGGCTGCGCCGGCTGCAGCGCGAGCGGCACGACCCGGTCGCCTACTCGGTCGTCGAGGTCGGCGCGTCGGACGCCTATCTCGCCCACGTCGTCACCAGCCACCTCGACGACATCCACCGGTTCCAGCCCACCTACGCGCTGCCCGCCGACCCCGCGCAGCGACGCGCCTACGTCGTCCAGCGCGACGCCGAGACCGTCGGCGCCGTCGTGGTGCGCGAGGCCGGTGAGGGCATCGCCGTGGTCGAGCTCGACTATGTGACGCCGCGGTTCCGCGACTTCACGCCGGGAGAGTTCGTCTACCGCCGCAGCGGGATGTTCGCCGCCGACGGCATCACCCGGCTCGTGGCCGACGACGAGCTCGGCACGCAGCGGGAGTACCTCGCCCGCGTCGGCTTCCGCGAGGAGTCCGGTCGCTGGGTCCGCGACGTCGAGCCCGCTGCCTGACCCCCTCCCCGGTCGGCGCTGTCCCGGTCGGCGCTGTCCCGGTCGGCGCTGTCCCGCCCCGGCCCTCCCAGCCGCCCGGC
>JBGAJT010000383.1:0-2590 GCA_044224785.1 Candidatus Nanopelagicales bacterium
GCCGGGGCACAGGCGTTGTGGCCGGCGGTCGTAGTCGCGTCCGTCCCGCTGCGCCCACGAGCCGCACCGGCCGCACCGGCGATGACCTAGGGTGCCGACCGACCTGCTCGTGAGCGGAGGAGTCGGCGTGACGGTGGACTGCGTGGTCGTGGGGGCGGGGTTCGCGGGGCTGCGCGCGGCGCAGCGGCTCTCCGAGCAGGGGCGCTCCGTCGCGGTCCTCGAGGCCCGCGACCGGGTCGGCGGGCGGACCTGCCCCGGCGTGGTCGCCGGGCACGACATCGACCTCGGCGGGATGTGGCTCGGGCCGACGCAGAGCCGGCTCGACGCACTGACGCGGGAGCAGGGGCTCGAGCGCTACCCGACCTGGCTCGAGGGCGAGTGCTCGGTCGGCTTCCGCGGCCGGTTCGGGCGCGCGCCGGGCGAGGAGTTCGACCGCGTCCTCGGCACGCCGAACCGGCTGCGCCTGCTGCGCCTGTCCAAGGCCCTGGAGCGCGACGCCGCGGCGCTGGACACCTCGCGCCCGTGGGCGCACCCGAAGGCGGTCGAGCACGACTCCGAGTCGGTCGCGTCCTGGGTCGCGCGCAGGACGTCGAGCGCCGACATCCGCGAGCTGATGAACTCCGTGTGCCGGGCGGTCTTCTGCACCGAGTCGCGCGAGCTGTCGTACCTGTTCTTCCTCTTCTACTGCAAGGCGTCCGGCGGCCTCCTCGTGCTGCTCGCGGCCGGCCCCGGCGGTGCGCAGAACCTGCTCTTCCACGGCGGTCTGCACCAGTCGTCGGTGCGGCTGGCCGAGTCCCTCGGCGACGCCGTACGGCTCGAGACTCCGGTCGTCGCGATAGAGCAGGACGGCGAGCGTGCGGTCATCACCACGGCGGACGGCGACGCCGTCGTCGGGCGTCGGGCGATCGTCGCGGTGCCGCCGCCGCTCGCCGCGGAGATCACCTGGGAGCCCGGCCTGCCGCAGGACCGTCGACGGCTGCTGGAGCGCCAGGCGATGGGGTCGACGATCAAGGCGTGGATCGCCTACGACGAGCCGTTCTGGCGCTCCGACGGGCACAACGGCTTCCTCACCGACGACGAGTCGCCGTTCGACCCGGTCTTCGACGCGACCCCGCCGGGCTCCTCGGTCGGCCTGCTCGCCGGCTTCTTCGAGTCGGTGAAGGGCCGTGGCGTGGCGGCGGCCGGCCCGGAGGCGCGCCGGGCGGCCGCGATCGAGGTGCTCGTGCGCCACCTCGGCCCGAAGGCGGCGCACCCGGTCGACTACGTCGACCAGGACTGGACCGCCGAGCGCTGGTCGCGCGGCTGCTACGGAGCGACCATGCCGCCCGGCGTCCTCACGACCGTCGGCCACCTGATCCGCGAGCCGCACGGCCTGGTGCACGTCGCCGGCACGGAGACGGCGACGGTGTGGAGCGGCTACGTCGAGGGCGCGCTGGAGTCCGGCGAGCGGGCGGCGGCCGAGGTGCACGCGGCGCTCGGGTAGCCGGCGTACCGCGCGTCGGGCCGGCCCGGCGACGGGTCGTGCGGGACGTGGCAGGCTGACCGGGTCGTGAGTGGAAGGAATGTTGCGTTCTTAGCAACGAATGGCACATTCAGTGCGAACGCGGAGGTCGGGATGACGGTCGGACGACGGGTGCTCGGCAGGGGTGCGGCGGCGCTGGAGGTGTCGGCGCAGGGGCTGGGCTGCATGGGGATGTCGCAGTCCTACGGACCGGGCGACGACGACGAGTCCGTCGCGACGATCCACCGGGCGATCGACCTCGGCGTCACGCTCATCGACACCGCCGACATCTACGGGCCGTTCGTCAACGAGGAGCTCGTCGGGCGTGCCCTCGCCGGTCGCCGCGACCAGGTGCAGCTCGCGACGAAGTTCGCCAACAAGGTGGGGCCGTCGGGCGAGCGCGTCATCGACGGCCGGCCGGAGTACGTGCGGCAGGCGATCGACGACTCCCTGCGGCGCCTCGGCGTCGACCACGTCGACCTCTGGTACCAGCACCGCGTCGACCCGCGCACGCCCATCGAGGAGACGGTCGGCGCGATGGCCGAGGCGGTGCAGGCGGGGAAGGTCCGCTTCCTGGGCCTGTCGGAGTGCTCGGTCGAGAACCTGCGCAAGGCCGCGGCGGTCCACCCGATCACCGCGCTGCAGACGGAGTACTCGCTGTGGTGGCGCGAGGTCGAGGCGGAGATCCTGCCCGCGGCGCGCGAGCTCGGGATCGGGTTCGTCGCCTACTCGCCGCTGGGCCGTGGACTGCTCTCGGGCACCGTGCCCGCCCCGGACGAGCTGGCCGCCAACGACTTCCGCCGGATGACCCCGCGCTACGCCGGCGAGAACCTCGAGGCCAACCAGAAGGGCGTCGCATCGCTGCAGGAGGCCGCCGAGGCCCGCGGCGTCACGGCCGCGCAGCTCGCGCTCGCGTGGGTGATGGCTCGCGGCGACGACGTCGTCCCGATCCCGGGCACCAAGCGCCGCCGCTGGATCGAGGAGAACGCCGCCGCGTGCGGCCTCGCGCTGACGCCGGCCGACGCCGACGCGCTGGCCGCGGCGGTGCCGGAGGCCGTCGGCGACCGCTACCCCGACATGTCGCACATC
>JBGAJT010000384.1:0-2548 GCA_044224785.1 Candidatus Nanopelagicales bacterium
GGCTGACGTGGGTGGTACGCGTGGTGTGCGTGCTGGCCCTGGTGGTCGTCGCGTTCGTGCTGGTGCAGGCGTGGCCGGTCGTGGTGCACGGGCATCCGGCGTACGCGATCGCGCTGGGGACGGCGGTCGCGCTGGCACTGCTGGTCGGCGTGCGCGCGTGGCGCCATCCCGTGAGCCCCACGGGTTGGCGGGCGTGGTGGCGCGCGGCGCTGGTCGTGCTGTCGTTGGTGGGGATCGGCGCGCTGTGGTGGCTGACGCCGTTCGTCGCCGTCCAGCCGGCGCTCGCCGCGATGGAGTCCGACGCCGCGGTGACGGTGGTCGAGTACCCGACCCAGATCGTCATGACGCCCACCAGGGCGGCGCCCGAGACCGGGGTCTTCTTCCAGCCCGGCGCGCGGGTCGATGCCCGGGCCTACGCCGCGGTGCTGCGGCCGCTCGCCGAGACCGGTCAGCTCGTGGTGATCAGCAAGCAGCCGTTCGGGATCGCGTTCTTCAACACCCAGGCGTTCTCGTCGGTGCAGTCGGCGTACCCGGGCGTCACGACGTGGGTGGTCGGCGGGCACTCGCTCGGCGGCACGGTGGCGTGCATCGACGCCGACGCGCACGACTCCGACGCCGAGCACCCGGTGCGCGGGCTGCTGCTCTACGCGTCGTACCCGGCGAGCGACATGAGCACGTCGCTGACGGCGGCGGTGCTCTCGATCTCCGGAAGCGACGACGGGCTCGCGACGCCGGCGAAGATCGACGCCGCGAAGCCGCTGCTGCCGAAGGACACCGAGTACCAGGTGGTCGAGGGCGCGGTGCACGCCTACTTCGGCGACTACGGGCCGCAGCCCGGCGACGGCACGCCAACCATCACGCACGACGACGCGCGCCAGCAGATCAGCGACCTCAGCGTCGGCTTCGTGAACGGCAAGCCCGCCGGCTAGCCCATCGCATCTCCGGAAACGCCATTGCATCTCCGGGAATGCCATCGCAATCCGGAATCGCGACGGCATTCCTGGGTGTGACGGGGCGGTCTAGGCGTCCTTGCGGCCGAAGGGGAGCAGCCTCCCCAGCGACGCGATCGCCGACGCCGCGCGGATCGCGGCGACGAGCGCGGCGCGCCCCGGGATGCCCGGCACCTGCTCCACGATCGGGGCCAGCGCGAGCAGCCCGGGCACGTCCTGGAACGTGAGCTCGCGCCGGGCGAGAGACCCGGGGACGTCGGCCCGGCCCGCGGTCACGTCGAGCAGCAGGCGCGTGGTCCCCGACAGCGACGGGCCTGCGTCCGGCACCGCGGCGTCCAGGACGGTCGTGCGCCACGAGCCGTGGCTGGCTCCGGTGCCCACGACGGTCGTCGTCGTCCGCGCCACGAGCGACGCGCTGATGCCCTGGCGCCCTGCGAGGCAGCCGATGGTGTCGACGAGCCCGAGCAGGCCGGAGTCGAGCAGCTCGTCGGGCGCCACGGCGCCGCACTGCTCGAGGTCGAGGGCGGACGTCGCGAGGGGGTAGGTCGCCGCGTGCAGGAACGTGAGCAGCGGCAGCGTGCCGAGCATGGACGCGACGGGGAGCGACGCGCACTCGGCGTACTCCGGGCTCGCGACGAACGCGTCGAGCTCCTCGCGCTGACGCCGGACGGCGGCACGGATCGCGTCGTCGCTCTCGTCCTTGTGCCGCTCGCGCACCTCGTCGACGAGCGTGCCCTGGTCGTGGTCGCCGACCACACCGCGACGGGCCTCGTCGACCAGCACCGCGATCGGGCGGTTGTCGGGCCACGCGCCGAGCGGGATCACGACCTCGCGCGCGAGCAGACCGCGACCGCGCGCGACAGCGTCGAGGTCGACGTCGTCGACGAGGTCGCCGAACAGGTCCCAGGCGCGGCCCACGGCCGTCACCAGCGCCTCGGCGTCGACCGAGGCGAGGCCGCGCTCGCCGGGCTCCGGCAGGAGGACTTCGGGGACCTGTGCCACGATCGCATCCTGCCCTGGCCGCCCGGCCGGGGCTCACCCACGTCCCGGAAGGACCGCTGCATGTCCGTCGAGGTCGGCCAGGAGGCCCCTGATTTCGAGGTCCGCGACCAGAACGGCACGCCGGTCCGGCTGTCGTCGTTCCGCGGCGAGAAGAACGTCGTGCTCGTCTTCTACCCGCTCGCGTTCACGCCGACCTGCACCGGCGAGCTGTGCGCGATCCGCGACGAGAGCTCGGTGTTCGAGAACGACGACACCGTGGTGTTCGGCGTCTCCTGCGACTCACCGGCGACCCTCAAGGTCTTCGCCGAGCGCGAGGGCTACGAGTTCAGCCTGCTGTCGGACTTCTGGCCGCACGGCGAGGTCTCGCGCGCGTACGGCGTCTTCCTCGAGGAGCGGGGGTTCCCGCTGCGGGGCACGTTCATCATCGACAAGGCCGGCATCGTGCGCTGGTCGGTCGTGAACTCGCCCGCCGACGCGCGCAGCACGTCGGAGTACCGCGAGGCCCTCGCCGCCCTCTGATCCACCTGGTCCCCGCGCCCGCGCGGCACACTTGCCGCATGGGGTGCGCACGCTGCGGACGGCGCCAGTCCGACCCG
>JBGAJT010000385.1:0-2497 GCA_044224785.1 Candidatus Nanopelagicales bacterium
GCAACACCAGCGGATGCACCTCGTCCGCGTACCGCAGCGCCTTCAGCCTGTAGGGCCGGATGTCCGGATCGATCGCGTCCGGCGTCTGCACGTAGAAGCGGTCGCACCACGCGTTCGACGCCGGGCTCACGCTGGTCGACACCGCTGACATCTACGCGCCCGACGCGCAGCGCTTCGGCCACAACGAGGAGCTCGTCGGCGAGGCGGTGCGCACCTGGTCCGGTGGGCGCGACGGCGTCGTCGTCGTCACCAAGATCGGCATCACCCGACGGGTCGGTGCCGACGGCGACGACTGGGGCCGCGACGGGTCGCTCGACCACCTGCTGTCCGCGGCGGAGTCGAGCGTGGCGCGCCTCGGGTTCGAGCCCGACGCGATCCTGCTGCACCGCGTCAACCGCGAGCAGCAGCCGTTCGCGCGGACGGTCGAGAACCTGCTGCAGGTGCGCGAGCGCGGCATCGTCGCGCGCGTCGGCATCGGCAACGTGCACCTCGACGAGTGCGAGACCGCGTGGGACGTCAGCGGTGGCACGATCGCCGCGATCGAGAACGAGCGCAGCCCGCGCTACCGCGACGACGCCGAGATCGTCGGCTGGGCCGGCGAGCGCGGTGTCGCCTACCTCGCGTGGTCGCCGCTCGGCCAGGACCACGCGCGACGCCTCGGCGAGCTCTACCCCGAGTTCGCCGCCGTCGCCGGCGAGCAGTCGGCGGCTCTCGGACGCGACGTGACGGCGCAGCAGGTCGCACTCGCCTGGCTCGTCGCCTCGGGCCCCACCATGGTGCCGATCCCCGGCTTCACCCGGGCCGCCACGGTCGAGTCCAGCGCCGCCGCAGCCGACCTCGAGCTCTCCCCCGACCAGCGCGCCCGCCTCGACGCGAGCCCCGCCGGCCCCGGCTCCCTGTACCCCGACGACGAGGACTGACCGACCGGTCCCCACCGTCGATGCGTGATGACGCCACCTTCTAGGGCGGCGTCATCACCCATCGACGGCGAGCGCACGTCGGGGCGTGACGCTTCCAGCGCGGGAAGAGCGCACCGACGGGAGGCTGGCCGTGACCCGCGTCGGCGCCTGACGCCGGTATCGTTACGGGAGTCCCACCGCATCGAGGCCAGCTTCGGTGGCTTCGGCGTACCTCCCGGGGTTCACGACGGAAAGCGCCACCCGACGACGCACGCCAGCGCCCTCCGCCCCGTCGGTGGGTGATGACGCCACCTTCTAGGGCCGCGTCATCACGCATCGACGGCGGATCGAGGGCGGGGGAGGGTGGCGGCGTCGGGGGCGCGTGGCATGCTCGGGGCACCATGACGCCCCCGGCACAGCGCAAGGCTCCCGCCTCGACCTCGCCCGAGGCCGACGTCGCCGGCTCGCGCGCGGTCCTCGCGCTCGGGGCCGAGGACTTCCTGGCCGAGCGCGTGGTCGCCGCCGTGATCGCCGCGGCGCGCAAGGACGACCCCACCGTCGAGCGCCGCGACGTCGACCTCGCGTCCGACTCCGCCCTCGGCACGCTCGTCGAGGCCTGCTCCCCGAACCTGTTCGGCGACGCCGCCGTGGTGGTCGCCCGCAACGCCGACTCCGCCGACGACCAGCTCGTCGCCTCCCTCCTCGACGCCGCCTCCGCCGGCGAGGTGCGCCTCGTCGTGCTGCACCCCTCGGGCCAGAAGGGCCGCAAGGTCGCCGACGCCCTCGCCAAGGGCGGCTTCACCGTGGCCCCGTGCGAGAAGGCGAAGGGCCGCGCCGTCGACGACTTCATCAGCCGCGAGCTGCACGCCGCCAAGCGCAAGGCGACCCCGCCGGCTCTCGAGGCGCTGCGGATGGCGATCGGCGACGACCTGCGCTCGCTGTCGGCAGCGGTCGCCCAGCTCGTCAGCGACGTCGAGGACGACCCGCTGACGCCGGAGTCGGTGGCCCTCTACTACGACGGCGTCGCCGACGTCCCCGGCTACCTCGTGTCCGACGCGGTGCTCGGCGGCCGCGCCGTCGAGGTGCTGCGCCGCACCCGGTGGGCGCTCCTCAACGACCCGGGCGCCGGCCCGGCGCTCTCCGCCGCCGTGGCCAGCGGGTTGCGGGGTCTGGCCCGGGTGGCATCCACGCCGCGCGGCACCCCCGACGCCGAGGTCGCCCGCGAGGCCGGCGTACCCCCGTTCAAGGTCCGCACCCTGCGCGAGCAGGCGTCGCGCTGGCACCCCGCGGCGCTGGCCGACGCGATCGTGGCGATGGCCGTGGCCGACGCCGCCGTGAAGGGCCGCGACGTCGACGGCCGCGCGATGAGCGAGGAGGGCCTGGACCGCGAGCAGGGCACCTACGCCCTCGAGCGCGCCCTGCTCCACGCCGTGCGCCACCGCTCCGCCCCTGAGCGCTGACCCCACTGTCGATGTGTGTTCACGCTGGCCCCGAGGCCAGCCTGGACACACATCAACGGTCCGGGAACGCCGACAGGGGCCGGTCCCGGAGGACCGACCCCTGTCAGGGAGCGTGATGCGTCAGGCGCTCTTGGCGAG
>JBGAJT010000386.1:0-2465 GCA_044224785.1 Candidatus Nanopelagicales bacterium
GGCGATGATCGCGCCGACCCCCTCGGTGCCCGACAGCTCCTCGACCGACGCCGAGGCGATCCGGTCGAGGTCGCCGAACTCGCGCGCGAGCGCCTGCGCCGCGGTCGGGCCGACGTGCCGGATCGACAGCGCCACGATGATGCGCCACAGCGGCCGTGCCTTCGCCGTCTGCAGCTCGGCGAGGAGCTTCTCGGCGTTCGCCGTGAGGACGCGTGCGCCGCCGCCGTCGCGGGTGAAGAACTGCGACCGGAGCAGGTCGTCGGCGGTGAGCCCGAGGACGTCGCCCTCGTCGGCGACCACGCCCTCGTCGAGCAGCGCCATCGCGGCCTTGAAGCCGAGCCCCTCGACGTCGAGCGCACCGCGCGACGCGACGTGGAAGACGCGCTCGCGCAGCTGGCTCGGGCAGGACCGCTGGTTCGGGCAGCGGATGTCGACGTCGCCCTCCTTGGCCGGCGCCAGCGCCGTGCCGCAGGAGGGGCAGTGCGTCGGCATGACGAACGCGCGCTCCTTGCCGGTGCGCTCCTCGACCACGGGGCCGAGCACCTCGGGGATGACGTCGCCGGCCTTGCGCAGGAACACCAGGTCGCCGATGAGGACGCCCTTGCGGACGACCTCCTCCTGGTTGTGCAGCGTGGCCATCGACACCGTGGAGCCCGCGACCTTCACCGGCTTCATCACCGCGAACGGGGTGACGCGGCCGGTGCGTCCGACGTTGACCTCGATGTCGAGCAGCCTCGTGCGCACGACCTCAGGCGGGTACTTGTAGGCGATGGCCCAGCGCGGCGCGCGGCTGGTGGACCCCAGCCGGCCCTGGATCGCGAGCTCGTCGACCTTCACCACGACGCCGTCGATCTCGTGCTCGACGTCGTGCCGGTGCTCGCCGTAGTACTCCACGAACTCGCGGACGCCGGCGAGCCCGTCGACCACCTTCGCGCGGTCGGAGGTGGGCAGGCCCCACGAGCGCAGCGCGTCGTAGGCCTCGGACTGGCGCGACGGCTCGTGCCCGTTCCACACGCCGACGCCGTGCACGACCAGGCGCAGCGACGCGAGCCGCTTGAGGGCGAGCGCGAGGTCGGCCTCGAGGCGCGGCACGGTCGACGACCCCTTCGCGCGCATGGCGTCGAGGTCGTCCTTCCGGCTGTCGATGCGCTGGCGCAGGGTGCCGGCGCCGGCGTTGCGCGCGTTGGCGAACGGGGTGCGCCCCTGGGCGAGCACCTCGGCGTTGAGCGCCTCGAACTCGACGGTCGGGAAGTAGACCTCGCCGCGCACCTCGACGAGCTCGGGCACCGGATGGCCCTTCGACGCCGTGAGCGCCTGGGGGATCGCGTCGATGAACTGCGCGTTGTAGGTGACGTCCTCGCCGACCCGTCCGTCGCCGCGGGTCGCGAGCGACCGCATCCGGCCGCGCTCGTAGACGATGTCCACGGCGAGGCCGTCGACCTTGAGCTCGCACAGCATCGAGGGCACCGAGCCGAGGTCCTTCTCGATGCGTCCGGCCCAGGTGTCGAGCTCCTCGAGGCTGAAGGCGTTGTCGAGGCTGAGCATCCGCTGCAGGTGCTCGACCGGCGTGAACATGCCCGACGCCTCGCCGCCGACCGACTGGGTCGGCGAGTCCTGGCTGACCAGCTCGGGGTGCGCCGCCTCGAGCGCCTCGAGCTCGCGGAAGAGCACGTCGTACTCGGCGTCGGACAGCGTGGGGGCGTCGTCGACGTAGTAGCGGGTGCGTGCGCCCTCGATCTGCTCGACCAGCTCGCGCCACCGCGCCGCGACGTCGGCGCCCGGGTCCTGCTCGATCGCCTCGGAGGCCGGCTGCTTACCCCTCGCCATGACGGGCCTCCTCGTCGCGCAGCCCGCGGCCGACCGCGGGGAGGGTGCGCAGGACGGCGCGCACGTGGTCGGGGGTGCTCAGGCCCAGGCCGCACGCGGGCGACACGAGCACCCGGCGGGCGATCGCGTCGGGGTCGTGGCCGAGGCGGTGTCCGAGGTCGCGCACGACGTCGACGCTACTGCGCACGTCCGACAGCGGCGGGCTCGTCGGGAGCACGCCGGCGACGAGCAGCGCACCGGACTCGAGCAGGTCGCCGACGGCCTCGTCGTCGTGGTGGTCGTGGAGCAGCAGGTCGACGGAGACGGCGTCGAACCCGGCCTTGCGCAGCAGGTCGTACGGCGGCCGCGCGGCGCACACGTGCACGACCGTCGAGGCGTCGGCGCGGTGCACGGCGTCGACGACCTGGCCCAGCGCCGTCTGCACGACGGGCTCGTCGACCGCCGCGATCCGGCCGTGCCGCTGCTGGTGCCCGGGCTGGTGCTGCTGCTGGCTTCGCCGGTCGTGGTCGTGGGGTCGGAGGAGGCGGTGCAGGCGAGGAGGGGGCAAAGGAGCAGCGTGAGCGGTCGACACAAATGCATGGGTGTTCTCCAGGGCTCAGGCACGGCAATGTCGCGCCGTGACCTGCGCGGTGGGCACC
>JBGAJT010000387.1:0-2431 GCA_044224785.1 Candidatus Nanopelagicales bacterium
GCCACTGGCTCGAGACCGCCGCCGACCCGCGCGACGCCGACGACCTCGCCGACGCGTGCGCGTCGATGGGCGTGGTGGTCGAGCTCGGCGAGAAGCCGCGCGCCGGCACCGCGCGCCGCCTCGACGTCGTCGTCACCGACCTCTGACGCACGGCCCACCGAAGTCCCGCGCCACGACGCGCGCTCGGCGCCCGGGGCTCCGGCTGGTCAGACTGCACCGGCGAGCGCAGCGAGGTAGTCCGAGGCGATACGCCGCTGCTGGCGGCGCGTGATCGGCGTACCCAGCCGCGCGAGGGTCGAGTCGGGACGCGACACGGCTCGAACGGTGGCGACCACCCGATCGTCTGGCTGGCGAACGATCAGGAAGTCCTCCTCGCCCGACACCGGGTGCCCGGAAAGCGTTCCGTAGGCGAAGCCGACCCGGTCGGGGTCGGCCAGGACTCGGACGACGCGGCAGGGAGCCACCACCGCCCAGGGACCGAAGCTCGTGGACAACGTCAGGACCGTGCCGACCTCGAGGTCGGCCGTCGACGTGGCGACCACGAAACCGGCGCGCTCGTGCATCCGCCACGAGAGCAGCTCGTCCCGTGCCCGCTCGAAGACCTCGTCGCCCGCACCGAGCCGACGCGACCTCTGCAGCCGCCGATAGGAGGGCGGCGGCGCCGCATCTGCACGGAGGGTGGCCGGATACGTGAGGTCCGCACCTTCGAGCCGGGTCCGCAGTGCGTGGTCCAGGAGGCGAGGCGGCACGGGACCAGTGTGCTGCCGGCGGCACCGGAGGATCGTCACGCTGCTCGTTCCGGGTGTCGTCGCGTCTCCCTACCACGCCTCCCGACCTGCGATGACGTCGCCGACGACGATCCTGTGGACGACGCGCCGAGGCATCAAACCTGTGGACAACACTGGCTCAGAACCGTTGTGGCACAGCCGGTTTCGTTGTCGGAGCACTGTCGGACCCCCTCGCTAGGTTGGCCGCATGTGCTCGACCATCGACTCCGTCCCGGCGCCGCTCACGGCGTCCGGGTTCGCGCGTCTGGTCGCGCATGCGCGTGAGGTCACGGCCGCCGTCGCGGCGTCGATGGCCGCGGATCCGTCGCTCCTCGCGGAGCTGCCCGACGAGACGCTCGAGACCGTCACGCTCGACCTGCATGCGGCTGTCGACTCGGGCACGGCGGCCGCCACGGTCATGACCGGCCGGCTCGAGCGCGAGGTCGGCGGCGTCCGCGGGAAGCTGATCGCGGGCCGCTACACCTCCACGGCGCGGTTCCTCGAGCGCGAGGCGCGGTTGTCGCCGGCCGCGGCGAAGGCGGTCGTGGCCCGGGGTCGCGACCTCACCACCCACTCGGTGCGGGTGGGCGACGCCTGGCTCGCCGGCACGGCGCCGGGAGGCGCGGTGCGCGACCTGACCCTCGGCGTCACCGACGTCCTGCGGCGCTCGAAGCGCACCGACACCCCGATCGCGCGCGACGAGGCGCTCGACGTGCTGCTCCCGCTCGCCGAGGAGCACGACGTCCGCATCCTGCAGCGGGCCGTCGCCGGGATGCGGATGCACATCGACCCAGACGGCACCACCGAGGAGGCGCTGTTCGCCTTCCAGAACCAGACGCTCTCGATCGTCGAGGCCGGGTCGATGTTCCGGGTGTCGGGCTGGCTGACGCCCGAGGCCGCCGCCGCGACCCGGACCGTGCTCGAGGCGGGTGCCCGGCAGATCGCGGCCGAGTCGGTGGGCGCCGTCGGGCACGACGACGACTGCACGGCAGCCGAGCCGGGCGACGTCTGCACGTGCGGCGCGCTCGACCGGGCGCGGCGGGCCGCGGGCCTGCGCCACGACCAGCTGATGGCGATGGCGCTCGGCGAGGTCATGACCGACCGCCTCGACGACGCCGTGCTCGGGTCGCACCACCGCGTCGCCCCGCATCTGACCCTGGTCGCCGACATCACCGACGCAGCCGCGCCGATCATGGGCCGGCTCACCGTCCCGGGCAGCGACGACGACGTCCTGCTCGGTGAGGAGCCGGTCAACCGGCTGCTCTGCGACGCCGATGTCACGCGGGTCCTCACCACCTCCGTGCCCGCAGATCGGCAGACGCCCGTCGACACGGCGTCGTCTGCGCAGGCGCGCGGCGAGGCCTACCTCAGGGCCGTGGTGACGACGCTGGAGGCGATGGCGCGATCGGTGCTCTACGTCGGGCGCTCGGACCGCACGGTGAGCGCACGGCTCCGCCGGGCGCTCGAGGCGCGCGACGGGCACTGCGCTTTCCCGGGGTGCCGGTCACGGGTCGCGCGCTGCAACGCCCACCACGTCACGCCCTGGCAGCACGGCGGCTCGACGGACCTGCCCAGTCTCGTGCTCCTGTGCGTCACGCACCACCGCGCCGTGCACGAGGGCGGCTGGACGTTGGCGCTGCGCGCGGGTGCGTCGGGGCACGAGA
>JBGAJT010000388.1:0-2418 GCA_044224785.1 Candidatus Nanopelagicales bacterium
CGGAGCAGTCCACCCCGCCGGAGTTGTCGATCGCGTCGGTGTTGATGCGCCCGCCCGCGAGCGCGAACTCGATGCGGCCGAGCTGGGTGGCGCCGAGGTTGCCGCCCTCGCCGAAGACCTTGCAGCGCAGTTCGCCGCCATTGACGCGCACCGCGTCATTGGCGCGGTCGCCCACCGCCGCGTCGGTCTGGCTGGCGGCCTTGATGTAGGTGCCGATGCCGCCGTTCCAGAACAGGTCGACCGGCGCGGTGAGGATGGCCCGCATGAGCTCGGCCGGCGTCATCGCGACGACGCCGTCGGGCAACCCGAGCACCTCGCGCACCTGCGGGCTGATCGGGACCGACTTCGCCGAGCGCGGGTAGATGCCGCCGCCGTCGCTGATCAGCTCGTGGGTGTAGTCGGCCCAGCTCGAGCGCGGCAGGTCGAAGAGCCGCTTGCGCTCGGCGTACGACGCCGCGGCGTCGGGGCTCGGGTCGAGGAACACGTGGCGGTGGTCGAACGCCGCGACGAGGCGGATGTGCTCCGAGAGCAGCATGCCGTTGCCGAAGACGTCGCCGCTCATGTCGCCGACGCCGACGACGGTGAAGTCCTCCTCCTGGGTGTTCACCCCCAGCTCGCGGAAGTGCCGCTTGACCGACTCCCACGCGCCGCGGGCCGTGATGCCCATGGCCTTGTGGTCGTAGCCGGCCGAGCCGCCCGAGGCGAACGCGTCGCCGAGCCAGAAGCCGTAGGAGATCGCGACCTCGTTGGCGATGTCGCTGAACGTCGCGGTGCCCTTGTCGGCCGCGACGACGAGGTAGGAGTCGTCGCTGTCGTGGCGCACGACCGTCTTCGGCGGCACGACCTCGCCGTCGACCAGGTTGTCGGTGACGTCGAGCAGCGCGGAGATGAACGTGCGGTAGCAGGCGATGCCCTCGGCGAGCCAGGCGTCGCGGTCGATGCTCGGGTCCGGCGAGACCTTCACGTAGAAGCCGCCCTTGGCGCCGACCGGCACGATGACGGCGTTCTTCACCATCTGCGCCTTCACCAGGCCGAGGACCTCGGTGCGGAAGTCCTCGCGGCGGTCCGACCACCGCAGTCCGCCGCGCGCGACGGAGCCGAAGCGCAGGTGCACGCCCTCGACCCGCGGGCTGTAGACCCAGATCTCGAACTTCGGCCGCGGCGCGGGCAGGTCGGGCACGAGCGCCGGGTCGAGCTTGAAGCTGACATAGGACTTCGGCGTGCCATCGGCTGCGGGCTGGAAGAAGTTCGTGCGCAGCGTGGCGCCGGTGAGCGCGAGGAACGAGCGCAGGATGCGGTCCTGGTCGAGCGACGCGACGCCCTCGAGCGCGAGCTCGATCTGCTCGCGCTGCTTGTCGGTGTCGGCCGTGCGGTCGCCGGCGTAGGCCGGGTCGAAGCGGATCTCGAAGAGCCGCACGAGCATCCGGGCGATCGGGACGTTGGCGAGGATGCACTGCTCGATGTAGGCCTGGCTGAACGAGGTGCCGGCCTGGCGCAGGTAGCGCGCGTAGGCGCGCAGCACCACGGCCTGGCGCCAGGTGAGACCGGCGGCGACGACGAGGGCGTTGAGGCCGTCGACCTCCGCCTGCTCGGCCCACGCCGCGCGGAAGGCCTCCTGGAAGCGGGCCTTGAGGCTGTCGAGCTCGAAGGCCTGACCGGCCTCGACCCGCAGGCCGAAGTCGTAGATCCACATGACGCCGGCGGGCGACTCGACGTCGTAGGGCCGCTCGTCGGTGACCTCGACGCCCATCTGCTGCAGGATCGGCAGGACCGTGGCGAGGGAGATCGCGCCGCCGCGGCGGTAGATCTTGAACCGGCGCTCGCCGGCCGCGCCGTCGAAGGGCTCGTAGAGGTTGAGCGCGACGTCGCCGTCGGCGGCGAGGCCCTCGAGCTGGCGGATGTCGGCGACGCCGGTGCGCGCCGGGAAGTCCTCCTTGTACGCCTCGGGGAAGGCGTCGTCGTAGGCCTTGAGCAGCCGGCTGGCCTCCTCCTCGCCGCACTGGTCGACGAGCGCCTCGGCGAACTCGTCGTCCCACGACCGGGTGGCCTCGGTGAGCCGCGCCTCGAGCGGGTCGTGCTCGACGCTCGGCAGGGTCTGGCCGCGGTGGCTGCGGACGACGAAGTGCAACCGCGCCAGCATCGACTCCGTGACGCGCGCGGTGTAGTCGACGAGGTCGGTGCCGAACTCCTCCTTGAGGATGTCGGCCATCCGCAGGCGGACCGTGGTGGTGTACCGGTCGCGCGGGAGGTAGACCAGGCAGGACACGAAGCGGCCGTAGCGGTCGCGGCGCATGAACAGGCGCGTCTGACGGCGCTCCTGCATGTGCATGACCGACAGCGCCGTCTCGGTGAGCTCGTGCGCGTCGATCTGGAACAGCTCGTCGCGCGGGTAGGTCTCGAGGACCTGCATGAGGTCCT
>JBGAJT010000389.1:0-2417 GCA_044224785.1 Candidatus Nanopelagicales bacterium
AGGGCTCCGCTCCGCGGCACGAGCGCCTCGATGTCTGCCGCGTCGAACGTCCCGGCGAACGTCGAGAGTCGTACGAGGACGTCCGCTTCCTCTTTGGTCAGAAGCTCGAACGAGCTCGCGATCGCCTCGGCGAGCGCGGCATCCGCCTCGAGGCGGGCGAGGGCGAACGCGCGGATGTCGGGACGCTGCAGCACCCGCGCCGTCTCCACGAGGGCGAGGTTCGACATCAGGCCGTGGTTGTGCGGGAGCCGTCGCGGCGGCCCGTAGTAGCGGGCCGGGTCCGACGCCGCGCGCACGAGCGACAGCAGCACCGGCACCAGTCGGCGGTCGTGGGTGACCTCGTACAGGCAGTTGAGCGACTGCTCGCGACGCAGGACCACACCCTCGTTCCACACCGGGTCCGACGGCTTCCCGTTGTCCGGACGCCACGTCGGCGTGGCCGCCACCGCCGCGACGATGCGCTCGAGCCGGGCCGACGCGTCCGGCTCGTCCTTGACCTGCTTGAGGACCGGCACCAGCCAGCTCAGGCCGTAGACGAGCAGCGTGCGGACCGAGTCCCCCGCCGGCGGCCGCTGCCACGCCGCGCGGGTGAGGACCTGCTGGTCCCAGCGGTAGCCGAACGCGTTGGTGACGTGGAACCCCTGCGCGTCGAGGGTGGCGGTGGAGTGCGAGAAGTCGCCGCACCGCGCGAGGGTCGACCAGGAAGGGCCGGGCGCAGCGGCCCGCGCCGGGACGGCGCCGAGCAGCGGCATGAGGACGGCCAGCGCGCAAGCACCGGCCGCCGTCGCGAGCCTGCGGCGTACGACGTGCACGCCTCCCCCTCCCCCGAAGCCGACTGCGACGGTAGCCCACGGGAACCGGAGAGTCTTGCGGTCGCACGGACAGGGAGCAGCCCCGCCGCCCGGAGGGGCTGCGGGGCTGCTCGGCGTCGCGACGGTCGGAGGCTCAGCCGTGGGTCGGGAACCCGAGGTTGATGCCGCCGTGGCTCGGGTCGAGCCAGCGGCTCGTGACGACCTTGCCGCGGGTGAAGAAGTGCACGCCCTCGGTGCCGTGGGCGTGGGTGTCGCCGAACAGCGAGGCCTTCCAGCCGCCGAAGGAGAAGTAGGCCATCGGCACGGGGATCGGCACGTTGATGCCGACCATGCCGACCTCGACCTCGTTCTGGTAGCGGCGCGCTGCTCCACCGTCGTTGGTGAAGATCGCGGTGCCGTTGCCGTACGGGTGGTCGTTGACCATCTGCAGCGCCTCGGCGTAGGAGTCGACGCGGACGACCGAGAGCACCGGGCCGAAGATCTCGTCGGTGTAGACGCTCATGTCGGTGGTGACGTCGTCGAGCAGCGTCGGGCCGAGCCAGTAGCCGCCGGGCTCGCCGTCGACCTCGGGGTTGCGGCCGTCGACGACGACCGTGGCGCCCGCGGCCTCGCCGGCGTCGATGTAGGACGCGACCTTGTCGCGGTGCACCTCGGTGATGAGCGGGCCCATGTCGGAGCCGCGGCGGCCGTCGCCGGTGCGCAGACCGACCATGCGCTCCTGGATCTTCGCGACCAGCGGGTCGGCCACGTCGCCGACGGCGACGAGGGCGGAGATCGCCATGCAGCGCTCGCCGGCCGAGCCGAAGCCGGCGTTGACGGCTGCGTCGGCCGCGAGGTCGAGGTCGGCGTCGGGCAGGACCACCATGTGGTTCTTCGCGCCGCCGAGGGCCTGGATCCGCTTGCCGTTCGACGTACCGCGCTCGTAGACGTACTTGGCGATCGCGGTCGAGCCGACGAAGGAGACGCTCTTGACGTCCTGGTGGTCGAGCAGCGCGTCGACGGCGACCTTGTCGCCGTGCACGACGTTGAACACACCCGCGGGGAGGCCGGCCTCGGCCCAGAGCTGCGCGATGAAGTTCTGCGCCGACGGGTCCTTCTCGCTCGGCTTGATGATGACCGTGTTGCCGGCCGCGATCGCGATGGGGAAGAACCACATCGGGACCATCGCCGGGAAGTTGAACGGCGAGATGATGCCGACGACTCCGAGCGGCTGGCGGATTGAGTAGACGTCGACGCCGGTGGAGACCGACTCGGAGTAGCCGCCCTTGAGCAGGTGCGGGATGCCGCACGCGAACTCGACGACCTCGAGGCCACGGGTGACCTCGCCCAGCGCGTCGGAGAGGACCTTGCCGTGCTCGGCCGTGATGATCGCGGCGAGCTCGTCGGCGCGCTCGACCAGCAGGTGGCGCAGGCGGAAGAACACGTCGGCGCGCTTGATGAGGCTCGTTGCCCGCCACGCGGGGAGGGCGGCGGCGGCCGCGGCGATCGCGGCGTCGGTCTCTGCCGTCGACGCGAAAGCGACCTCGGCCTGCACCGCACCGGTCGCCGGGTCGTAGACGGAGCCGGTGCGCTCGGGCGATCCGGTCGACTGGCCGGCGACGTGGT
>JBGAJT010000038.1:0-16856 GCA_044224785.1 Candidatus Nanopelagicales bacterium
CATCGCCGCATGCCTCGGGAAGGGCTTCGAGGAAGCCTCGACCGCGAGCCGGTGCAGGGCGGCCAGGCCCGACTCGGGCTTCGCCTCGAAGGCCTCGCGCACCGCCACCGCGAGCGCGAACCTCGTGCTCTACGTCTACGTCGACGGCGCGCTGATCGCCACCACCACCGCGACGGTCACCGACGTGCCCGCCGGCGCGACGGTACCCGTGCACTTCTCCGGTAGCGACCCGTGGAAGCCGGGCCAGAAGGTGCTGCTGCTCGCCCTGGCCTGACCGGCGTCAGGCGCCGCGCAGCCAGGCGGCGAGGACGAGCGCGAGGCTCACCGCGAGCACGCCGATGGTGATGTAGCGGCGGCTGCGGGGGTTCACCTGCCCAGCGTACGTCGGGCGGCCGCGGCCGTCGGAGTAGCCTCGGCCCGTGCCCGAGAGCCCGACGACACCCGACGCCGCCCCCGCCACCGGCGGTCCGGTCGACGCGTCGCACCTCGCGCCCGTCGACGTCGACGGCGTGCGCGCGGTGGCCACCGGCACGGTGGTGTGGACGGTGCTGCTCGTGGTCTGCCTGCTCGTGCGCGAGCCGCTCGCCGAGGCCGGTCGGGGCTGGTGGACCGGCGTGTGCCTGGCGGGAGCGCTGCTCGGCGCCGTGGGCCTGGTGTTCGTGCGCTGGCGCCGCGACCGCATCGCCGCGCGCCGCGCCGCCTCCTAGCCGGGGCTGCGCCGCAGGGGCGGTCGGTGTCCCTGCCGGGGGACGGGATCAGCCCAGGACCTCGTCGGGCTCGATGTCGGCGACGTCGTCGAGCTCGGACGGCTCGTCGTCCTCGTCCTCGTCAGCGTCGTCGTCGTCGTCCTCGTCGTCGTCGTCCTCGTCAGCGTCGTCGTCGTCCTCGTCGTCGTCGTCCTCGTCAGCGTCGTCGTCGTCGTCCTCGTCGTCAGCGTCGTCGTCCGAGTCGTCAGCGTCGTCGTCCGAGTCGTCCGCGTCGTCGTCCGAGTCGTCCTCGTCGTCGTCAGCGTCGTCCTCGTCGTCGTCGAGGTCGTCGGCCACCAGGTCCGAGCCGTCGAGGTCGTCGACGTCGGTGTCGACGCCCTCCAGGGCCGGCTCGAGGAGGCCAGCGTCCTCGACCGCCTCGACGTCGCGCGAGGCGGGGTCCAGGTAGGCGGCCTCGTCGACCTGGTCGGGGCCGGCGTCGACGAACGCAGGGTCGTCGGAGCCCAGGACGCCCTCCTCCAGGTCGGCGGCGTCGACCGTGACGGCCTCCTCCACCGCGACCTCGACGGCGATCGGCTCGAGCTCGTCGGCCTCGTCGTCGACGACGGGGCGCGCGGGCGGCAGCGGGACGGTCGCGAGGTCGACGACCTCGACCTGGTCGTCGTCGACGGCGATGCCCGTCACCGGCACCCCGGTGCCGTCGAGCGGCCGGACGCTGGAGTGCGCGCCGCAGCCGTAGCCGAGCGCGACGATCCGGCCGTCGGCGCCGAACGGGTTGGCGCACGCACCGAAGACCTGGCCGAGCTGCCCGCCGATGGGCAGCAGGAAGCCGCAGGAGTCGCAGTGGCCGGGGGCCGCCTTCGCCATCGGGGCGTCGGGGCCGAACTCGCCGTCGTACCAGCGGTCGGCGGCCACGCCGCGGCCGTAGGGCGACAGGACGGTCTCGCGGCCCAGGCCCAGCTGCCACTGCTCGGGGCGCAGCGGCGCGGGACCGATGTTCTCGTCGGCGGCCTCGAGCGCGTCGGCGCCGGAGAAGCCCGGCTCGAGGCGGGGGTCGTCGAGCGGGGTCGGGTGCAGGTCGCCGGGGCCGAGGTCGCCGGGGCGGACCCGCTCCTCCCACGGCACCCAGGCCGGCGCGAGCAGCGCCTCCGGGCCGGGCAGCAGGACGACCTCGGCGACGGAGACGTCGGTCGACCCGGGCGTGCGGGCGAGGGTGGCGGCCCACCGCCAGCCGCGGTAGCCGCGGTCGAGGCAGACGAAGGTGTGGGTGACGAGGTGCGCGTCGTCGGCCACCGTGTCGACGTGGTCTCCGACGTGCGCGGCGGGGGCGAGCTCGAGCACCGCGGAGCGGGCGATCTCGACGGCCGAGGCGAGCACGTCGTCGGGGGTGGTGGTCACGGGGCACATCCTCGCCCACGCGCGCCCACCGGCGCCACGCGCCCCCGTTCGGAGCAACCTCGACCAGCACTGATCAAGATCATCGGCGGCACGCCCGATCCCTCCTGCAGCGGCCCGAGGCCGACGTTCGCGACCGGGGGACGATCACGCATGGCCGTGCAGGACAGGACCGCCGCACTCTTCACGACCTTCACGCGCGCCGCTGCCGTCGCCCACCGCGACGTGACGTCGCGCTACCTCGCCGTCTGGTGCATCGCGGTCGCGGGCTTCGCGGTGCTCAGCGCCGCCGTCACCGTCGGGGCGTCGTACTGGCGCTACCTCGGAGACGCCGGCACGCACGACGCGGCGGCGGCGGCCGTGGACCGGTTCGACGCGGCCTCGACCGCGGCCGGCTCCGACTTCGGGACGTTGCCGTCGCTAGGGCCGGCGGCCCTCGACCTCGACGCCGGTGCCGCCCTCGGCCAGGTGCTCGCCGCCACGGTGGCGTTCGGCGTGCTGCTGGCGGTCGCGATGGTCCTCGCCGCGCACGGCCGCACGGTGTCGGCGTACGTCGCGGCGCTGGTGCCCGCGCTCTCGATCGGGCTCCTGGCCGGCCCCCTCGCGTGGACCGCGCCGATGATCCCCGTGCCGAGCCTCAACGCCGGCAGCGACGTCCCGGAGGGGCTCACGCCCGCGATGCGCGACGCCTACGTCGAGGTGCAGTCGGTCCAGGTCGGGCAGGACACCGCAGCCTGGTGGACGTGGGCGATCGCCGCGGTCGCCGGTCTGGTCGCGCTGGTGGCCGTCCACCTCGCGCGGCGCGGCGGCGTCTACGACGCGCACGGCATCGCACCGGCACCGCTGGCCCTCGACGTCGCCGTGGTCGTCGTCGTCTTCGGCGCCGTGGCCGCGCTGCTCGGCTCGCTCGTCGACGGCGAGATGTGGCAGTACGACCCCGGGCGCGCGGTGCGGCTGCTGGCCGTCACCGCTGTCATCGCCGTGCTCTCGGCGCGTGCTGCCTCGGCGTCGCGCATCGGGACCGCGATCGCGCTGTCCGTCGGGTTCGGCGTCGCGCACCTGCTGCTGCTCGCGTCGTTCAGCCGCCAGGCGTCCGAAGGGTTCGCGTCGCACAGCGGCGCGCAGGGCGGCTGGGGAGTGGGCAGCGGCGGAGCGCAGATCTACGCCAGCCTGGCGTCGGTCGCGATCCTCGTCGTCACGCCCGTGATCGCGTGGATCGCCGGCGTGCTCTGGGCGAACCACGTCGCACGGCGCGACGAGCGCGCGACCGCCGCGCCGCTGCCGGCGTAGGGATCAGGCGTCGAGGTCCTCGGCGACGGCACGGAGCACGGCCGCGATCTGGCGCGCGTGCTTGTCGTCGGGGTAGCGCCCGCGGCGCAGCGAGTTCGAGACGCCGTCGAGCAGCTTGATGAGGTCCTCGACGA
Organism: Candidatus Nanopelagicales bacterium; assembly: GCA_044224785.1. Classification (GTDB taxonomy): domain Bacteria; phylum Actinomycetota; class Actinomycetes; order S36-B12; family CAIYMF01; genus Longivirga. Next base: position 3,527 of record JBGAJT010000038.1, read on the forward strand.
TGACGGCCATGTCGTCGGCCGGCTTGCGCGCGGCCTTCACGACGCTGGCGGGAGCGTCGAGGAGACGGATCGAGAGCGCCTGCGGACCGCGCTTGCCGTCGGCGACGCCGAACTCGACGCGCGACCCGGGCTTGAGCACCTCCACGCCGGCGGGCAGCGCCGAGGCGTGGACGAACACCTCGTCGCCCTCGTCGGTGGCGAGGAAGCCGAAGCCCTTCTCGCCGTCGAACCACTTCACCTTGCCGGTCGGCACCGTACTCACGCGTCCATTCGTCTCGTAGCCCGAGGACCCGCCCCCGTGCGGCTCCAGGCTATCGGCCCTGCTGGCCGCGCCCAACCTCGATCAGCGTCAGCGGGCGTGCCAGGCGGCGAGCAGCTCCTGCTCGCGCTCACGGCCGATCGCCGGGCTGCTGGGCGCGGGGAGCACGGCGTCGTGCTCGAGGACGTCGCGGATGCTGCGCGCGATCGGGCGCGGCGTGAGCCCGGTCGACCGGGCCGCGGCCGCGCTTGCGGCGTTGGCCGCGATCCACGGGTCGTCCTCGCCCCAGAGCGGGATCGAGCCCCCGTCCTCGCCCTGGTCGAGCAGCCAGCGGCGGTCCACCCAGGTAAGCGTCGTGCCGGCGGGAGCGACCTCGGCCGCGATCGCGCCGAGCATGTCGCCGAAGGTGAACGGCGGCTCGGGGCTCACGGCGTGGAAGGTGCCGGCGACGTCGTTCTCGGCGAGGCCGACGATCCACGTCGCCATGTCGCGCGCGTCGATCACCTGGATCGGGTCTTCGGCGTCGCCGGGTGCGAGGACCTCGCCGCCCTCGGAGATCCGGCGTACCCAGTAGGTGAAGCGGTCGGTGTAGTCGTAGGGGCCGATGACGTACGTCGGCCGCACGACAGTGGCGCGGTCGCCGAAGCGGGCGCGCGCCGCCTGCTCGATCGCGACCTTGAGCTGCCCGTACGTCGTGTCGGTGATCTCGTCGACGTCGTACGACGCGGCCTCGACGAGGTGCGAGCTCTCGTCGAAGCCCGGGCCGTCGGGCAGCGCGTAGACCGACGTAGACGAGATGACGACGTAGCGGCCTGCCGCGCGGCCGAGGACGTCGGCGACCTGGTCGACCTGGCGCGGGAAGTACGCCGACACGTCGACGGTCGCGTCGAAGGTGCGACCGGCCAGCACGTCGAGGCCGCTGTCGCGGTCGGCGTGGAGGTGCTCGGCGTCGGGGAACGGTTCGTCCTTGCCGCCCCGGTGCAGCAGCGTGACATCGTGCCCGCGCGCGAGCGCGACCTCGACCACGTGCCGTCCCACGAACCGCGTGCCGCCCAGGACCAGGACCCGCATCTCGCTCTCCTTCGTCGGTGGAACCCCGTGTCAGGAACCGCTGGTGAAGCCGGCCCACCAGGCCGGGAACTCGGTGAGGTCGGCGAGGACGACGTCGGCGCCGGCAGCACGCAGGTCGTCGGCGCTCGTCGGCCCGGTGGCCACCGCGACGGCGACGGCACCGGCGCCGAGGGCCCCGCGCACGTCGCCGGTGTGGTCGCCGACATAGGCGAGCGCCGCGTGCTCGCGCAGGGCGTCGGCCTTGGTCTCGGCGAACCGCTCCCCCACGACGTCGGCGACGTAGCCGGCGAGGCCGACCTCCTCGAGCACGGCGCGCACGTGGGTGTCCTTCTTCGCGCTCACGACGAGGATCCGGTAGCCGTCGTCGACGATCGCTGCGAGCGACTCGTGCGCGCCGGGCAGCAGGGTCTGCATCGCGAGCCCGTGCGAGAGGTAGCGGGCGCGGTAGACCTCGAGCGCCTCGGCGTAGGGCACGTCGGGGATGAAGTCGGGGAAGACGACGTCGAGAGGGAGGCCGACACCGGCGCGGACGACGTCCTCGTCGACCTGCCCGCCGAAGTGCCGGCAGGTGTGCGCGACGGAGTCGACGATGGCGTCGGCCGAGTCGACCAGCGTCATGTCGAGGTCGAAGCCGATGACGGGCACGGCCCGACCCTAGGGGGTCCGCGCGGGACGCGGGCGCCGCGGGTTCGCGGGGCGGCCGCACCCTGCCGTAATGTCGAGCGGATGGCCACGAAGCGCGGTACCTCGGCGGCGTCCTCGCGACGCGCGCCGGGCGCGGCGCGCCCGCGCTCGCTCGCCGACGACCTGCGCTCCCGCTCCGACGACGACCTCGCGGCGCTGCTCGCGGCGCGGCCCGACCTCGTGCACCCGGTTCCGGCCGACCTCGCGGCGCTGGCCACGCGCGCCACGACGTCCGCCTCGACCGCGCGCGCCCTCGACCGGCTCGACACGTTCGCGCTCCAGGTGGTCACGGCGCTCGCCGCGCTGCCCGACCCCACCACCTACGCCGACCTGCTGGTCGGGCTGCCGGGTGCCGATCCCGCTCTGGTGCGCGCGGTGGTGGAGACCCTGCGGCTGCGCGCGCTCGCGTGGGGCCCCGACGACGAGCTGCACCTCGTCGTCCCCGTGCGCGACGCGCTCGGACCGAACCCCGCGGGGCTCGGTCCGGCGATGGCGGAGTCGCGCCGCGGGGTGCGGCCCTACGCCGACGACCCGGCGCTCGTCGCGCAGGTGCTCACCGATGCGCCCGATGCCGCGCGCGAGGCGCTGGAGCGGCTCGTGTGGGGACCGCCGACCGGTCGTGTGGAGGGCGCCGACCGTCCGGTCGAGCCCGAGACCGCGCGGACGCCGGTGGAGTGGCTGCTCGCGCGGCACCTGCTCGAACCGGTCGGGAGCGAGACCGTCGTGATCCCGCGCGAGGTGGCGCTCGCGCTGCGCGGCGGCGTGCTCGTCCGCGACCTCGCGCCGCAGCCGCCCGAGCTCGAGCACACCGACCGCGGACCCGACCTCGTCGACCGGACGGCGGGACAGCAGGCGTTCCAGGCGGTGCGGCTCGTCGAGGACCTGCTCGAGGCCTGGTCGACGGCGCCGCCGTCGGTGCTGCGCAGCGGCGGTCTCGCGGTGCGGGACCTCGCGCGGACCGCGGTGCTGCTCGACCTCGACGAGGAGGGCGCCGCGCTCATCATCGAGATCGCCTACGCCGCAGGGCTTCTCGCCGCCGATGGCGAGGTGAACGAGGCCTGGTGCCCGACCCCGGCTTACGACGTGTGGCGGCAGCGGCCGACGGCGGAGCGCTGGGCGGTGCTGGCGTCGACGTGGCTGGTGATGACGCGCGCGCCGGTGCTCGTGGGCGGAGGCGACGGCTCTCGGGTGAACGCGCTCGCGCGCGACAACGACCGGCCGCTGGCACCCGACGCCCGCCGCGCGCTGCTCGACGAGCTCGTGGTGCTGGAGCCCGGGCAGTCGCCCTCGCACCGCTCGCTGCTCGCCCGGTTGCGGTGGCGGCGGCCGCGCCGTACGTCGCCGCTGTGGCAGGCGCTGGTGGAGGCGACGCCCGAGGAGGCCGAGCGGCTCGGCGTCACCGGCCTCGGCGCGCTGTCGACGCACGGCCGCGCGCTGCTCGCGTCGACGATGCCGGACGAGACCTCGGAGCAGGCGCGCGCAGCAGCGCGCACCCCGGGGCGCGCCTCCGCGCCGGCCGAGGTCGTGCAGGCGCTCGACCGCGTGCTGCCGCGACCGCTCGACCACGTGCTGCTGCAGGCCGACCTCACGGCGGTCGCGCCCGGTCCGGTCGAGAGCGACCTGGCGCGCGAGCTCGCCCTGCTCGCCGACGTCGAGTCGACGGGTGGCGCCACCGTCTACCGGTTCTCCGAGTCGTCGATCCGTCGCGCGCTCGACGCCGGTCGGTCGGCGAGCGACATCCTCGTGCTGCTCACCGAGCGGTCGCGAACGCCGGTGCCGCAGCCGCTGGAGTACCTCGTCCACGACGCCGCGCGCCGCCACGGCGCGGTGCGCGTGGGGGTGGCGTCGGCGTACATCCGCTGCGACGACCCGACCACCCTCGCCGCGATGCTCGTCGACAAGCGGCTCGCGTCGCTCCGGCTCGCGCGCATCGCCGAGACGGTCGTGGTGACGTCGACCCCGGTCGACCTCGCCCTGGAACGACTGCGCGACGCGGGATTCGCGCCGAGCGCCGAGAACGCCGAGGGAGCAGTCGTCGTACGCCGCCCCGACGAGCACCGCACCTCCGCGCGGCCGCGCCCGCCGCGGATGTCGACGGAGCCGCCGGCGCCGAACGAGGCGCTGCTCTCGGCAGCGGTGCGCGCGCTGCGTGCCGGCGAGACCGCCGCGGCGCACCGGCCGCTGCCGGAGTCCGGAGGCAGCGGACGCCTGCCGCGCTCGGGCACCGCCGAGACGATGGGCGAGCTGCGGGCGGCGCTCGACGCCTCCCGTGCCGTGTGGATCGGCTACGCCGACTCCACCGGCACGACGACCGAGCGCGTCGTGGAGCCGCTGCGGCTCGAGGGCGGGTTCCTCACGGCGTACGACCTGCGGACCGCGGAGGTGCGGACCTTCACGGTCGCCCGCATCACCGGCGTCGCCGCCGTCGCCGACCCCTCGCGCTGACCGCCATCGTGAGCAGGATCGCGTCGTAGACAGCGCGTTCCTGCACACGTAGCAGCCCGCCCGGGCGCGCGATCCGGCAGGATCGCGACGTGGGTCCGGATCCTGACGGCGACTACTGGAACCACAACACCGCGTTCCACCCCGAGATCCTCCGGCGCTGCGCGGCCACGACGGGCGACGTGCTGGACGTCGGCTGCGGGGACGGCCCGCTCGTCGCCCGCATCGCCCGCACCGGTCGCCCGGTCGTGGGGATCGAACGCGACCCGCGCGCGGCCGACGTCGCCCGGCGACGGTGCGCGGACCTGCCGCGCGTGACGATCGTCGAGTCCGGCTTCGAGCAGGTGCAGCTCGAGACGAGATCGTTCGGCTTCGTGACGATGGTCGCGACGCTGCACCACCTCGACACGGCGGCGGCGCTGACCCGCGCCGCCGAGCTGCTGCACCCCGGCGGGCGCCTGTACGTGCTGGGACTCGTGCGGATCGCGTCGAAGCGCGACGTAGCGGGCGCGGTCGCGGCGATCCCCCGCGCCCGCGTCGTCGGTGCCGTGCGACGCGAGCACTGGCCCGACGGAGTGCCCATCGCCGATCCGGAGCAGACGTTCGACGAGCTCGCGCGCGAGGTGCGCACCACGCTCCCCGGCGCCCGGCTGCGCCGACGCGCCTACTACCGCTGCTCGCTGGAGTGGACGAAGGTCTGATCAGCTCGCGAGGGCGTCGCGGAGTCGGAGGGCGAGGGCATCCTGCTCGGCGTAGGGGACGCGGTCCTCCTCCGAGGCTCCGAGGAAGGTGAACACGCGCGGCCCGAGCTGGTCGTGGGTGAACCATGGCATGCGGGGCACGAGGTGCACGTGCAGGTGCGCGAACCCCTCGGCCTCGGCGAAGAACATGGCGTAGGCCTTGGTCGCACCCGTCACCTCGCGGAGCGCTCGCGAGGTGGAGCCCATCAGGCGACCGAGGTCCGCCGACTCCGCTGCGTCGAGCTCGTCGAGGGCGGCGACGTGACGGCGCGGGAGCAGCACGAGCCAGCCGGGGAGCGCCGAGTCGAACGCATGCGCGAGCCGCCAGCGCTCCTCGACGTGCACGCGTTCGCGCGGAGGCAGGGAGTCAAGGGCGGCCTCGCCCTCGCAGGAGTAGCAGCCGGGCACCATGCGGCCAGACTGCCGGACGGCACCGACCGTGTCAGTGGGTGACGAAGGCGGCCGCGAGCGAGGCGCCCCAGTCGGCGGCGCGGTCGAGCTCGTGCTCGAGCAGGTGGTTGTCCTTGACCAGGAAGCTCTCCGGCTCGGCGACCAGGCGGCAGCCGTGCTTCTGCAGCCGAGCAGCGATGCCCTTGGACGCGCGGCCGCTGAGGAGCGCCGCCACGTCGGCGCGGGTGTCGAACGCGCCCGCGGCGCACGCGTGGTCGGGGAGCTCCTGGAACCAGTCGCGCAGCCCCATGCCGTCCCAGCCGTCCTCGAGGGTGAGGTCGCCGTGCGACTTCTCGACGTAGTCGGGCGCACCCTTGCGCGACTGCGACGACGACATGCCGTGCGCGTGCGTGGGACCGCCGACGACGACGAGGTCGGCGCCGAGGAGCACGTCCTGCGTCGCCTGCTCGACCGGGACGATGACGACCTCGCCGGTACGCCGCAGACCCGTCGCGATGGCCTCCGCGACCGCGTGGGTGTTGCCGAACATGGACTCGTACACGACGACGCTGCGCATGGGATCTCCCGTGGTCCTGGCTTCCTGCCAGGCTAGGCAGACACCCCGCCGCAGACGACCCCGCGCAGCGCGATGTGGCGCATCGAACAGGCAGCGGCGTGGTCCACGCCACACGGTCGTGGCGTGGTCGCGCGACCAGTGGTCAGGACAGCGGCGTCGTGTGCACCGTGAGCGCGGTCAGCACGTCGGGGATCGGCGTGCGGCCGAGACCGGGACCGGTCGGCACCTCGAGCCGGCCGTCCTCCATGACGAACGGCTCGGTCACGTCCTGCAAGTAGAAGCGCGACGACGCGCTCGTGTCGCCGGGCAGCGTGAAGCCGGGGAGCGACGCGATGGCGACGTTCGCGGCACGACCGAGACCGGTCTCCTCCATGCCGCCGCACCACACCGGGATGCCGCGCGAGAGCGCCATGTCGTGGATCTTCTTGGCCTCCATGTAGCCGCCGACCCGGCCCGCCTTGATGTTGACGATCTCGCAGGCGCCGTAGTCGATGAGGCTCTCGGCGTTGTCGGCCGACAGCACCGACTCGTCGAGGCACACCGGCGTCTCCATGCGCTCGGCGAGCAGCTTGTGCCCGAGGTAGTCCTCCTCGTGGATCGGCTGCTCGATGAGGAGGAGGTCGAAGGCGTCGAGCCCGCAGAGGTGCTCCATCGCGTCGCGCGAGTACGCCTGGTTCGCGTCGACCTGCAGCCGCATGTCCGGGCCGATGAGCTCGCGGATCACGCGGGTGGGCTCGACGTCGAAGCCCGGCTGGATCTTGAGCTTGATCCGGCGGTAGCCGGCGTCGAGGTAGCCCTGCACCTCGGCCACGAGGGTGTCGATCGAGTCGTCGACCGGGATGCCGACGCTGACGCCGCAGTCGACCCACGCGCGGTCGGACCCGAAGTAGGTGCCCCACGAGACGCCCTCGTGCTTGAGCTGCGCGTCGAGTGCTCCCATCTCGAGCGCACCGCGCGCCATCGGGTGACCGCGCACCGGCTTGAGGAGCGCGGGGACCTCCTCCGCGGTGAGGTCGCGACCGAGCACCCGCGGGACGAGGTGGTCGCGCAGCACCAGCAGCGCCGCCTCGTTGAACTCGTGGCTGTAGAGCGGGTTCTCCGACGCCACGCACTCGCCCCAGCCGACGCCGAGGTCGGTCGTGACCTCGAGCAGCAGCACGTGCCGCTCGCGCTCGACGCCGAACGACGTACGGAACGGGCGCACCAGCGGCAGGGCCACCTCGTGCGCGACGACGCTCTCGATCCTCACGTGCCGACCTCCACCACGTAGTCACCCTCTGCTGTCAGCGAGACGATCCGCCCGCCGTCCGAGATCACCGGCTCGAGCACCTCGCGCACCGCCATCCGCCACCGCCGCGCGAGCGCGGGATCGGTGCTGCGGATCGCGACGATGTCCTCGGGCAGCGCCACCAGCCGGACCGGGGACGACCCGGTCCGGATCTCGGGCCCATCGGCGGTCTCGAGCACCACCTGGTCGGCGCCGAGCGAGAGCCAGTCGTAGCGCGGCCGCGCGATCGTGGAGCCGGCGAGGGCCTCCTGCACGCGCGGCGACACCAGGTCCCACTGCAGCATGATCCGGTCGCTCGGCTCGCCCTGGTTGAGCGCGTCGTCCATCTGGCCGTAGAAGTCCACGAGGTACTCCACGCCGACGCCGCCGAGCTTGATCAGGTTGAGCCGCGCGTTGCGCCGCACGAGCGGGTCGAACGTCCACACGATCCGGTCGATCCCCTGGTCGAGCGACCACCAGCGCTGGTGCAGCTTCAGCGCAGCCCCGATGCCGCGGTCGGCCGCGCCGGGCACCACGGCAGCCATGTGCGAGTGCAGGTGGAGGTGCTGGTCGCCGCGCGGGCCCGAGCGCCCCAGGAAGCCGAGGCACGAGCCGACCATCGCGGTGCCGTCGTAGGCGCCGCCGACGTACCCGCCGGCGTGCTCGATCGCGCGCAGGTGGTTGGAGGTCACCTCGGTGCCGCCGGCCGGGTTCGGCCAGGCGTCGTCCCAGACCTGGCGCGCTGCTGCCAGCTCGTCGTGGGCGTGCAGGCTGCGGACGGTGACGCCGGAGCGCTGCTGCGCCGCCTCGGCCGCCTGCAGCGCCGCGAGCAGCACGTCGCCGTCCATCTCCGCCACGCAGGCACCCTAGGGCAGCGGCGCCCCGCGCGGACGGGGACGTCGGCTGCGGCGAGCGGGTGATCCGGCCGCGGCGCCCGGGCGAGGCGCATCAAGTGGTGGGGCGTCCCCGCCGACGACCTCTACGTCATGCGCGTCCCGCACCGCCGCACCGCGGCGCTCGCGACCGCTGCGGCCCTGGTGGCCGGGGGCGGTGCCCTGCTGCGCCCGACCGCCGCCGAGGCCGCCGTCGCGCCGGGCCCCGATCTGTCCATCGACGTCGCGGCCGTCGGCCCGGCCATCAGCCCGGACGTCTACGGCGCCTCCTTCCCCACACCCACCTTCGCCGCGGCTGCCCGGCTGCCGCTGCACCGCTGGGGCGGCAACTCGACGTCGCGCTACGACTACCGCACCGACGACTACAACACCGGGCTCGACTGGTACTTCGAGAACCTGCGCGAGTCGGGCAGCGCCAGCACCGGAGGCCCGAGCGCGCTCGACACCTTCGTGTCCACCGCGACCTCGTCCGGAGCCCGCGCCGCGGTCACGGTGCCGGTGATCGGGTGGGTCGCGAAGGACAACCGGGTCTCGTGCGGCTTCCCGACCACGACGTTCGCGAACCAGGACTCCACCGACTACTGGTGGTCGACCTGCGGCAACGGACGCTCCGGCGGCTCCGACCTCACGCCGCTCTCCCCCACGCAGACGAGCAAGGTCTTCACCACGGCGGACATGACGGCGATGGCCACGCACCTGCGCGCCGCAGCGCCGGCGGGCACGGCGCCGATGGTCTACCAGCTCGACAACGAGCCCTTCCTCTGGAACAGCACCCACCGCGACGTGCAGCCGACGGCCGTATCGGGCGCGTCCTTGCTCTCCCGCAGCACCGCGGCGGCCGACGCGATCGTCGCGGGCGACCCGACCGCGCTCGTGAGCGGCCCGGGCGACTGGGGCTGGTGCGCGTACTTCTTCTTCCCGAAGGACAGCTGCACGAGCGGCGCCGACCGCACGGCCAACGGCTCGATCGACCTCGCCGCGGCGTACCTCAAGGCGTTCCACGACCACGACACCGCGGTGGGCCACCGCACGCTCGCCGTCCTCGACGAGCACTTCTACCCGCAGGGCGACGGCATCGCGCTCACGACCGCAGGCGACGCCGCGCACCAGGCGGCCCGGCTCCGCTCCACCCGCGCGCTGTGGGACCCGACGTACGTCGACGAGTCGTGGATCGCGACCACCGGCGTGAACACGAACGTGATGCTGCTCCCGCGGATGAAGGCGTGGATCCAGCAGTACTACCCGGGCACCGGGATCGCCGTCGGCGAGTACAACTTCGGCGGGCTCGAGTCCGTCAACGGCGCGCTCGCGCAGGCCGACGTCCTCGGCATCCTCGGCCGCGAGGGCGTCACGTGGGCAGCGCTCTGGGGCCCTCCCGACTCCGCCACCGCGCCGGGCACCTTCGCCTTCCGGATGTTCCGCAACCTCGACGGCGCCGGCCAGGCGTTCGGCTCGACCTCGGTCTCGGCCACCAGCACCGACCAGTCGAAGCTGTCGGTCTACGCCGCCACCCGTGAGGACGGCACCGTCACCGCGGTGGTCGTCAACAAGACGTCGTCCGACCTGTCGAGCCAGGTGTCGGTCGCGGGAGCCGCGCTGTCCCCGACGGCGAAGGCCTACCGCTACTCGGCAACCAACCTCACGGGCATCGCGGTGTCCGACGTCGCGGTCGCGTCGACCACCGGGATGACCTTCCCGGCGCAGTCGATCACCACGCTGGTGATGCCGCAGAGCACCACGCGCGCCCCGTCGTCGGCGCTGTCGTTCACCACCGCCCCGACGGTCACGACCTTCCCGGGCCGCACCGTCCTCACCGCGCGCCTCTCGACGACCGGCGCCCCGGAGGCGGGCGCCCCGGTCGGGTTCTACGTGCGGGCCAAGGGCGCGACCGCCTGGCGCCTTCTCCTGCAGGCCACGACCGACGCCGCCGGGCAGGCGGTGGTGCGCACCGCGCCGGGCTACGACAGCGAGTACGTCGTGCGCGACCTGCGGGCCGCGTCGGCGACCGTCGAGCCCGCACCGGCCACGGCGCTCCGGAGCGTCGACGTCCGCCGCTCGGCCAGCCTTGCCGTCTCCGCCACGGCGGCGCGGCGCGGGTCCGTGATCACCTTCTCGGGCCGCGTGATGCCCGCCGGGCCTGCCCACCGGGTGTCGCTGCAGCGCAAGGTCGGCACGGCCTGGCGCACGGTCGCGACCACCTCGACGCGCGCCTACTCCTCCTCGACCAGCACCTGGTCGCTGCGCCTGGCCCAGACGGTCCGGGGCACGCAGACCTACCGCGTCGTCGTCGCGGGCGACGCCCTGCACCTCCCGGCAATCTCCGCCGCGAAGGCCGTGCGGGTCGTCTAGGGCGCCGACCTGCCGGTTCGTGGCCCGGCGCCCCGGGTGCGAGGATGGTCGGATGACCGACGGCCCCCTGATCGTGCAGAGCGACAAGACCCTGCTCCTCGAGGTCGACCACCCGCTGTCCGCCGAGTGCCGTCACGCCATCGCGCCCTTCGCCGAGCTCGAGCGCGCGCCCGAGCACATCCACACCTACCGGCTGACGTCGCTGGGCCTCTGGAACGCCCGCGCCGCCGGCCACGACGCCGAGGGCGTCGTCGACGTCCTGCTGCGCTACTCGCGCTACGCCGTGCCGCACGCGCTGCTCGTCGACGTCAGCGACACCATGGGCCGCTACGGCCGCCTCCAGCTGCAGATGCACCCGGCCCACGGCCTCGTGCTGCACGCGTTCGACCGCGCGGTCCTCGAGGAGGTGCTGCGCAGCAAGAAGATCGAGCCGCTCGTCGGCGCGCGCATCGACCCCGACACCGTGGTCGTCCACCCGTCGGAGCGCGGTCACCTCAAGCAGGTGCTGCTCAAGCTGGGCTGGCCCGCGGAGGACCTCGCCGGCTACGTCGACGGCGAGGCGCACCCGATCGGGCTGCGCGAGGAGGGCTGGTCGCTGCGCGGCTACCAGCGCGAGGCGGCCGAGGGCTTCTGGCACGGCGGCAGCGGCGTCGTCGTCCTGCCCTGCGGCGCCGGCAAGACCATCGTCGGCGCGGCAGCGATGGCGATGGCAGGCGCGACCACGCTGATCCTCGTCACCAACACCGTGTCGGCACGGCAGTGGCGCGCCGAGCTGCTCAAGCGCACGACGCTCACCGAGGCCGAGATCGGCGAGTACTCGGGCACCGTCAAGGACATCCGCCCCGTCACCATCGCCACCTACCAGGTGATGACGACGAAGCGGAAGGGCGTCTACTCCCACCTCGAGCTGTTCGACAGCCGCGACTGGGGCCTGATCCTCTACGACGAGGTGCACCTGCTCCCCGCGCCGATCTTCCGGTTCACGGCCGACATCCAGTCGCGCCGGCGCCTCGGCCTCACCGCGACCCTGGTGCGCGAGGACGGCCGCGAGGGCGACGTCTTCTCGCTCATCGGCCCTAAGCGCTACGACGCGCCGTGGAAGGACATCGAGGCGCAGGGCTACATCGCTCCGGCCGACTGCGTCGAGGTCCGCGTCACGCTCGACGAGCGCGAGCGCCTCGTCTACGCGACGGCGGAGCCCGAGGAGCGCTACCGGCTCGCGGCGTCGTCGGACCGCAAGTACCGCATCGTCGAGGCGCTCATCGCGCGGCACAGCGAGGAGCACGTCCTCGTCATCGGGCAGTACCTCGACCAGCTGCACGAGCTGGGCGAGCGCCTCGACGCGCCGGTGATCACCGGCGAGACGCCGGTCAAGGAGCGCGAGCGGCTGTTCCAGGAGTTCCGCGACGGCACGGTCCGCGTGCTCGTCGTCTCGAAGGTCGCGAACTTCTCCATCGACCTGCCCGAGGCGGGTGTCGCGATCCAGGTGTCGGGCTCGTTCGGGTCGCGGCAGGAGGAGGCGCAGCGCCTCGGTCGCGTCCTGCGCCCCAAGGGCGACGGCCGCACCGCCCGCTTCTACGCCGTCGTCGCGCGCGACACCGTCGACGCCGACTTCGCCGCGCACCGCCAGCGGTTCCTCGCCGAGCAGGGGTACGCCTACCGCATCGTCGACGCTGACGACGTCCTGCACGGCAGCATCGACCCCACCGACTGACCGTCGGCGCCGAGGACGGGTCAGTCGTCGAGCGCCACCCTCGGTGCTGTCAGGTCGCCGGGGTTGTCGCCGGTGTTCACGGTCGCGCTGGGCTCGAGCAGCAGCGCGCTCGCACCGTGCTCGGAGAACGGCTGGTGCTGCACGCCGCGGGGCACGACGAACAGGTCGCCCGGACCGAGCTCGACGTCGCCGGACTCCATGCGGATCGTGAGCCGGCCCTCGATCACGTAGAACAACTCGTCGGTGTCGTCGTGACGGTGCGGTGTGAACTCGCCCCGCGCCTTGAAGACGCGGACGTCGTAGTCGTTGACCGTCGCGACAGTACGCGGCGACCACGGCTCGTCGAACCGGCTCAGCACCTCGTGCACGTTCCTCGGCGTCATGCCACCACCCTAGGCACCGCGCGGCGCCTGGTCCGCTCTCGAGGTAGGTGCCCCGCCGGACCACCGGAGCCTTCTAGCCTGGGCGCGTGATCGCCGAGACCCTTCCGGAGCCGGAGCACTTCGTCTACGCGAGCGACGTCCTCTACTGGGTGTCGCTGATCCTCGTGTCGATGGTGGCGATCGTCGCGTCGTACCACGCGATGCAGCGGCCGCGGCTGGTCGTGTCGGAGGTCGAGACCGGTTCGTGGCGGGCGCGCCGTCGCGACGTCGTGAAGTACCTGCTCGCGACGCCCTTCCTGCTGTTCATCTGGACCGCTGGCCTCGAGCTCATCCTGCTGTTCTCGAACAACGGCCTCGATGGCGTGCAGGTGTCGCTGATCGCCGTGTCGCTGGTCATCGCCGGGCGCATCCTGGCGCACGTCGCGCACGAGCACGCGCACGACCGCGAGGTCCGGATCGGTCCCCGTCGCGAGGGCGCGCGCGAGGTCGTCGCGGACCCGGCCGGCGCGACGGAAGCCGCGGACCTCCCAGCGCCGGATCCGGCGTCCGCCGCCCTCGAGG
>JBGAJT010000038.1:16866-17177 GCA_044224785.1 Candidatus Nanopelagicales bacterium
ACCGGGGAGGAGCTCGAGCAGACGTTCCGCGACTGGGACGTCACGGCGCTGTCGGGCAACAGCGAGCTGCTGCTCGTGGGGACCGAGTTCGCGGTCTGCGCGCTCTGGTACTGGGTCGGCGTGCGCTGGTGGTGGCCCCGCGGGCACGACGTGGTCGGCATGCCGAAGCACGGCGATCTCGCCCATGCGGCGCTGCTGGCTTCGGCCGCCGATGACAATACCGTGCGGCTGTGGCGCGTGGCCGACGGTGCGCCACTACAAACGCTGTCAGGTCATTCCGGTTGGGTGCGCCAAATTGCCTTATCGCCCGA
>JBGAJT010000390.1:0-2411 GCA_044224785.1 Candidatus Nanopelagicales bacterium
ATGGCGGTCGTGAAGGCCGACGCCTACGGGCACGGCCTCGTGCCCTGCGCGCTGGCAGCGCGCGAAGCCGGCGCGGAGTGGCTCGGGGTCGCGCTGCTGCAGGAAGCCGTGGCGCTGCGCGACGCAGGGGTCGAGGGCCGCATCCTCGCGTGGCTCGGCGTGCCCGGGTCGCCGTGGGCCGAGTGCGTGGCGCTCGACATCGACCTCGGCATCTCGGCGCTCTGGTCCCTCGACGAGGTCCGCGCCGCCGCCCGCAGCACCGGGCGTCGCGCGCGCGTGCACCTCAAGGCCGACACGGGGCTCGCGCGCAACGGCGCCACCGCGCGCGACTGGCCCGACCTCGTCGCCGCCGCGGTCGAGGCGGAGGCCGAGGGCACCGTCGTGGTCGCCGGCCTGTGGTCGCACTTCGCCTGCGGCGACGACCCGTCCGACCCGTCGGTGGCGGCGCAGCTCGGTGCGTTCGCGGACGCCGTGGCGTACGCCGAGTCCGCGGGTCTGCGCCCGGAGGTCCGGCACCTGTCGAACTCCGCGGCGACCTTCGCCATCCCGGCCGCGCGCTACGACCTCGTGCGCGTCGGCATCGCGATGTACGGCCTCTCGTCCGGCGTCGCGCCCGCGGCCGAGCAGGGGCTGCGCCCGGTGATGTCGCTGCGCGCGCGCCTGGCCTCGGTGAAGCGGGTGCCCGCGGGGTCGGGCGTGTCCTACGGCCACGAGTACACGACCACCGGCGACGCCTCGCTGGGCCTCGTGCCGATCGGTTACGCCGACGGGGTGCCCAGGGCGGCCACCAATGTCGGCCCGCTGGCCGTCGGCGGGCAGCGCTACCGGATCGCCGGGCGGGTCTGCATGGACCAGGTGGTCGTCGACCTCGGTGACGACCCCGCGTCGGTCGGCGACGAGGTGGTGATCTTCGGCGCAGACGGCCCGTCGGCCGACGACTGGGCCTCGGTCTGCGGGACCATCGGGTACGAGATCGTCACCCGCATCGGGCCCCGCGTGCCCCGCGTCGTCCTGGGAGGGGGAGCGTGAGCGACTTCTCGCGTGCTGCTGCCGCCGCGACGCCTGGACGGGTCGCCGGGGTCGTCGGCGCGCTCGGCGCGGCTGCGGCGGTCGGCGCGGCGCTGGGCGTCGCGACGGAGCGGGTGCTCGTGCGTCGCGCGCTGCGCCCCGACACCGAGCGCGACGAGCCCTTCGGCCAGCTGCGCGGCCGCGTCGTGCCCGTGGTGGCCGACGACGGCGTACCCCTGCACGTCGAGGTCGAGGACACCCCCGAGGGCTCGGTCGCCGACCGCGCGGGCGACGGCCTCACGATCATCTTCAGCCACGGCTACGCGCTGGAGCAGGACTCGTGGCACTACCAGCGCCGCGACCTGCGCGCCCTGGGTCGCCTGGTGTTCTGGGACCAGCGCAGCCACGGCCGCAGCGGCCGCGGGGCGCCGGAGAAAGCCACCATCGACCAGCTCGGACGCGATCTCGCCGCCGTCATCGAGGCCACCGCGCCGACCGGTCCGATCGTCCTCGTCGGGCACTCGATGGGCGGCATGACCGTGATGTCGTACGCCGCGCACAACGCCGACGCGTTCGGCGAGCGGATCCGTGGCGTCGCCCTCGTGGCGACCACGTCCGGTGGTCTCGCCGACGTGCCGCTCGGATTGCCCGCGCCGCTCGCGCGCGTGTTCCACGGCCGCGCCCCCGCGATCGCCGGCGCGCTCGCGCAGCGCAAGGAGCTCGTCGAGCGCGGCCGCAAGGCCGGCAGCGACATCGCCTACCTGCTCACGAAGATCTACTCGTTCGGGTCGAACGTGCCGCCCTCGCTCACCGGGTTCGTGCACCGGATGCTGTCGGCGACACCGATCGACGTCGTCGCGGAGTTCCTCCCCACCCTCGAGGCGCACGACAAGCGCGAGGCCCTCGCCGCGATCGGTCGCGTCGACACCCTCGTGATCGTCGGCGACGACGACCGGCTCACCCCGGCCGAGCACAGCGACGAGATCGTCCGGCACGTGCCGGGTGCCGAGCTCGTCGTGATCCCCGACAGCGGGCACATGGTGATGCTCGAGAAGTACCCCGAGGTCAACCAGCACCTGCGCGAGCTCGTCGCGCGCGTCCGCGCCAACCTCCGCGCCGAGGCGCAGGAGCCCGCGTGACGTCGGTCGCGGTGCCCACGCGCGACGACATGCACGCGCTGGGGCGGCGGCTCGCGGCCGTCCTGCGCGCGGGCGACCTCGTCGTCCTGTCGGGCGGCCTCGGCGCCGGGAAGACCACGCTGACGCAGGGGATCGGGGAGGGGCTCGGCGCGCGCGGCGCCATCACGTCGCCCACGTTCGTCATCGCGCGCGTTCACCCGTCGACGACCGGCGGACCTGCGCTGGTCCACGTCGACGCCTACCGGCTCGGCTCGCTCGACGAGG
>JBGAJT010000391.1:0-2408 GCA_044224785.1 Candidatus Nanopelagicales bacterium
GCCGAGGGGTGCGGGGTCGGTGCTTGTCACCCGCCCGCAGGCCGCCGGTCCGTCCGTCGGCACGCCGCGCGACCGCTCGCCGGTGCGCGCGTCCTAGCGTGGGTGCACGCCGTACCCCGGAGGGCCGCCATGCACCTGCGCGACACGCGCTCGCTCACGACCGAGGGCGCCCGCGCGGTGCTCGCCGCCGCCGTCGCCCGCGCGGCGGAGTCCGGCCACCCCGTGTCGGTCGCCGTCGTCGACCCCGGCGGCCACCTGCTCGTGCTCGAGCGGATGGACGGCGCCGCGGCGCACACCGTGCACTCCGCGACGACCAAGGCCGCCACCGCCGCGTCGACCCGCAGGCCCACCGGGATCGCGGGGACGCCGATCGACATGACCTACGGCCTCGGCATCGCCCTCGCGGCCGGGGACGGCCGCTGGTCGCCGCTGCCGGGCGGGTTCCCGCTGCTGGTCGACGGCGAGTGCGTCGGCGCCCTCGGGGTGGCCGGCGCCCCGCCCGAGACCGACGAGTCGGTGGCCGCGGCCGCGGCGGAGGCGCTCATCCCCTGACCCGCGAGCGATCGCGGCGCGCGGTCAGGCCCAGGTGCCGAGCTGGTCGGCAGCCTCGACGACGAGGGCCGCGAGGCGGTCGGGGACCTCCATGCCGATCATGTGCGCGACGTCGGGCCACAGCACCGCGACGGCGTCGGGCGCGTTGCGCTCGAGGTGCTCCGCGGTCTGCACGAAGTCGGTGACGTCGAGCAGACCGACGACGCCAACCACGGGCACCGCCAGCTCGTCGAGGCGCTCCGAGGCGGGGCGCTCGGGCGCGGTCCACCGGCCGGCGACGCGAGCCGGGTCGTAGAGCGCGAGGTCGATCTCGCGCACGTAGTCGCGGATCGCCGGATCCACCCGGGTCGGCGGCTGGAAAAACCGTCGACCCACATCGCGCCGTCGAGCGCCGCGATCGCCTCGAGGTCGGGCGGGTCCGCCGCCTCGAGCCGGTCGAGCTCCTCGAACATCGCCTCCTCGAGCACGGTCGAGGTGCCGGTGAACCCGCCGAGCGCAGCCGCGACCCCGACGACGCCGACCACACGGTCCGGGACGTCGAGGGCGGCGTTGAAGGCGATGAGGCCGCCGCGGCTGTTGCCGACGAGCAGCGCCTTGCCGATGCCGAGGTGGTCGAGCACGGCGACGAGGTCCTCGACGTTGGAGAACTCGACGTCGTCGGTGACCGAGCGCCCGTAGCCGCGGGCGTCGTAGCGCACGGCCCGCAGGCCGGCCTCGACGAGGAAGGGCACCATCGCGTCCCACGACCGCGAGTCGGCGACGCCCGCGTGCAGCAGCACGACAGGGCGACCCTCGCCGTCGTCGACGACGTGCAGGGTCCCCCCGGGGACGTGCAGCTCGTGCTCCATCGCGCCGCACGCTATCGCGCGATAGCCCTGACCCGCGCGGGATTCCTCTGCTGTTCACCTCGGCGGACCCGCCAGGTCGGTGCAGGAGGTCAGAGCATCGCGAGCCGGGTGCAGCGCCAGCGGCCGTCCCAGCCCTCGAGGCGCAGCGCCATGGCCCGGGCACGCGGGCCGCCGACGACGACCGCTGTCGCCTCGGCGACGCCGTCGGCGGGCTCGAAGACGTGGATCGAGCTCACCGTGCGCCGCGCACGCGGACCGGCCGGACGGCCGCCGGGGCGCGAGGCGAGATGCAGCCCGAGGTCGGCGTAGACCTCGGGAGCCAGCCAGCGCACGAGCTGGTGGCGCGGCCGCTCCTGGGCCAGCACCTCGAGGACCGCCTGCACGAGCTGCGCGGTCCAGGTGCCCGGGTCGGGCAGGTCGACGCGCGAGGTGGGGACCTCGGCGACGGCGGGGTCGGTGTCGGCGTCGAGCGCGGGCGGCCGGGTCACGAGCCGCAGCGAGGCGGCGGGCACCGGCTCGGCGTCGAGGTCGCCGGGCAGCTGCCACTGCAGGGCCAGCGTGCCCTGCACGGCGGCGGGCCGGGTGCGGATGGTGCGGTGCAGCGGGCGCGGGCCGCGCACGAGGGCGCGGACGGCAGGGGTGGAGGTCATCGGATCACCGTCGGTCGGGGTCGAGGGACGTCGCCGGCGTCGTGGTCGTGGGACCCGAGGCTCGGACGGGGGAGCGGTGGTGCGGCGTCGACGACGTCCCTGTCGGTCGCGCACCCGGCACGCGCAGGCGCTGGCCGGGGAGGAGGAGGCCGGGGTCCGGGCCGATCACGGCGCGGTTCGCGGCGTACCAGAGGGGCCACGCGCGGGCGATCTGCGCGTCGGTCGCCCCGGCGGGCAGGTGGCGGCGGGCCAGGTCCCAGAGCGTGTCGCCGCGGCGTACGACGACGGTCGCCGCCTCGGCAGCGGCTGCGGGGACGACGCGGGGGACGAACCGGGTGCCGGCAGGCTCGAGGGCCGG
>JBGAJT010000392.1:0-2374 GCA_044224785.1 Candidatus Nanopelagicales bacterium
GGCCCCTGGTGAAGGCCGTCGCGGGTCCCGGCCAGATCGTGCCCGTCGACTCCGAGCACAGCGCCCTCGCTCAGTGCCTCCGCGGGGGAGCGGCCGGCGAGGTACGCCGGCTCGTGCTCACCGCGAGCGGCGGCCCGTTCCGCGGCCGTCGGCGCGACGAGCTCACCGAGGTCACGCCCGAGCAGGCGCTGGCCCACCCCACCTGGACCATGGGCCCGGTCGTCACGACGAACTCGGCGACCATGGTCAACAAGGCGCTCGAGGTGATCGAGGCGCACCTGCTCTTCGACGTGCCGATGGACCGCATCGACGTCGTCGTGCACCCGCAGTCGATGGTCCACTCGATGGTGGAGTTCGATGACGGCTCGACCCTGGCGCAGGTCAGCCCGCCGGACATGCGGCTGCCGATCGCCCTGGGCCTGTCCTGGCCCGAGCGCGTGGCCGACGCCGCGCCGCACTGCGACTGGACCACGGCGTCGCAGTGGACCTTCGAGCCCCTCGACGAGGTGGCCTTCCCCGCGGTCGCCCTGGCCCGCCGCTGCGGCGTCGCCGGGGGCACCGCCCCGGCGGTCCTCAACGCGGCGAACGAGGAGTTCGTGGCCGCGTTCTTCGCCGGTCGGCTCCCGTTCCTCGGGATCGTCGATTCACTCTCCCGGGTGGTCGACGAGCACCTCGCGGCCGGTTCCGGGAACCCTCGTACCGTGGACGACGTCCTAGCGGCGGAGGACTGGGCACGCACCCGTGCCCGCGAGCTGACAGGGATGACGACGTGACGTTGGCGCTCGAGGTGCTGGGCTGGGCCATCTTCCTGTTCGGCGTGGGCTTCTCCATCGGCCTGCACGAGATCGGCCACCTGCTGCCCGCGAAGGCCTTCGGCGTGAAGGTCACCCAGTACATGGTCGGCTTCGGCCCCACGGTCTGGTCGCGCCAGAAGGGCGAGACGGAGTACGGCGTCAAGGTCGTGCCGCTCGGCGGCTACATCCGGATGATCGGCATGTACCCGCCGGCCCCGGGCGAGGACGAGACGAAGCTCCGCGCCTCCTCGACCGGCCGGTTCTCCGCGCTTATCGACGACGCCCGCAAGCAGTCGATGGACGAGGTCGGTCCCGAGGACCGCGACCGCGTCTTCTACAAGCTGCCCATCCGCAAGCGCATCGTCGTCATGCTCGGCGGCCCGACGATGAACCTCGTCCTCGCGTTCGTGCTCATGACGATCGTCGTGTCGCTCATCGGCCTGCCGCAGACCACCACGAAGGTCGGTGCGGTCGCACCGTGCGTGCCCACGGCGAGCGACGCCGGCGGCACGAAGGTGAACGGCGCCTGCCCGGCCGGGCCCTCGGCCGCCACCGTCGCGGGCATCCAGGTCGGCGACCAGATCGTGTCGTTCAACGGCACCCCGATCACCGAGTGGTCGCAGGCGCAGGTCGCGATCCGCCAGTCGCCCGCGGGCGAGGTGCCGCTCGTCGTGGTGCGCAACGGCGTCGAGCAGACGCTCACGGTCGACCTCAAGCCGGTCCAGCTCCCCGTGTACGGCGCCGACGGCAAGCCCACCGGCGCCACGGAGGCCCGCAACTTCGTCGGCCTGGTGCCGGGCTTCGAGCGCCAGACCGACTCGGTCGCGACCGTGCCCGGGATCATGTGGGACCAGGCGACGCACGCCGTCTCGGCGATCGTCACGCTGCCGGTCCGCATGTACGACCTTGTCCGCCAGACCGTCACCGACGAGCCGCGCGACCCCAACGGCATCGTGGGCGTGGTCGGCGTCGGCCGCCTCACCGGTGACGCCGTCGCGCTCGAGACCACCCCCGCCCTCGACAAGACGGCGTTCGTGCTGAGCCTGCTGGCCGGCCTGAACCTGTTCCTCTTCCTGTTCAACCTGATCCCGCTGCTGCCGCTCGACGGCGGCCACGTCGCGGGCGCGCTGTGGGAGGCCCTCAAGCGCGGCTGGGCCCGGGTCCGCCACCTGCCCACCCCGCCGCCGGTCGACATCGCCAAGGCGCTGCCGCTCACGTACGTGGTCTCCGGGCTGCTGCTGCTCCTCGGCGCGATCACGATCGTCGCCGACCTCGTGAAGCCCATCACGCTGCAGTAGGCGAGGCGGCGGGGGCGCGATCGCGCCCGACGGGGGATGATGGACGCATGGACGTCGCCCTCGGTATGCCCGCCCTGCCCGCACCCGTGCTCGCCGAGCGCCGGGTCAGCCGCAAGATCCGGCTGGACCACCCGACGCACCCCGTCGAGGTGGGCGGCGACGCGCCGATCTCCGTGCAGTCGATGGCGACGACGCTGACCTCCGACGTCAACGCCACGCTGCAGCAGATCGCCGAGCTCACCGCGGCCGGTTGCCAGGTCGTGCGGGTCGCCGTACCCAGCC
>JBGAJT010000393.1:0-2318 GCA_044224785.1 Candidatus Nanopelagicales bacterium
GCTGCTGGTGGTCGACCCCCTCGACCGGCGTGCGGCGCCTCGTGTCCTCACCGCGAAGGAGGTCGTGCTCTCGGCGGGGGTGCTCGGCACGACCGAGCTG
This sequence comes from Candidatus Nanopelagicales bacterium, assembly GCA_044224785.1. GTDB lineage: Bacteria > Actinomycetota > Actinomycetes > S36-B12 > CAIYMF01 > Longivirga. Next base: position 101 of record JBGAJT010000393.1, read on the forward strand.
CTGCTCGCGGCGCGCGACCGCTGGGGCAGCGTCCCCTACCTGTCGCCCCAGCTCGGCCGGCGGGTCCGCACCAACTCCGAGGCGTTCACCCTGGTGCTGCAGCCCGACGATGCCGTCGACGTCACGGCCGACGGCTCGACCATCAGCAGCGACTTCCACCCCGACCCGAGCACGCACGTCACGAACAACCGGTTCCCGGCGTCGTACGGCTTCATGCGGCTCTACTGCGGGCCGCTGGTCGACGGCGCGACGCGCGGCGAGCGGCTGCGGCGCACGATCGGCGCGGTCGTGCGGGATCCCGCGTCGGCGACCGCGAACCAGCGCGCCCGAGGGTGGAACCGTCGCGCCACGGTCCTGACCGTGATGCAGCACGACGACAACGAGCTCGAGCTGCACCTCGGACGCGGCCCGCTCGGCTGGGGGCTGCGGTCGCGGCTCGCCCCGGGAGCGGCGCCGGTGCCGACGTACCTGCCGCAGGCCAACGCCGCCGCCCGGGCCGTCGCGCGCGCGAGCGGCGGCACCCCCTACGGCACGCTGCTCGACCCGCTGCTGGGGGTGGGTGCCACCGCGCACGTCCTGGGCGGCGCCGTCATCGGGCGCAAGCCCGACGACGGCGTGGTCGACACCGCGCACCGCGTGTTCGCCACCGCCGACGGCGACGTGCACGAGGACCTGCGGATCCTCGACGGCAGCGCGGTGTCGGCGAACCCCGGCGTGAACCCGTCGCTCACGATCACGGCGCTGGCCGAGCGGGCGATGTCGCTGCGCTGATCTCCGCCCGCCTCGGAGGCTCCGCTGGGGGCAGCTCCGCTCAGGGCAGCCAGGTCCGGTCGCGCCACGGCGTACGACGGCCGTCGGCGCTGCTCTCGTCGTCGAACCTGCGCAGCCGGGCGATGGCGCGCGAGCCCGATGCCGCGCTGACGAAGCCTGCGGCCTCCCGCGCGATCGCTGCGCGCCAGGCGCGACCGCCTGCGACCGCGCGCTTGACGGCGACCACCGCCTCGGGGCTGCGTCGCGCGACCTCGGCCGCCAGTGCGATCGCGACGGGCAGCAGGTCGTCGGACCCGGAGACCTCGTCGACGAGACCTGCGGCGTGCGCCTGGTCGGCGTCGAGCGTCGTGGCGCGCAGCATCATCGACCGGGCACGGACCGGACCCACCGCGCGCGAGAGCCGTTGCGTCCCACCGGCTCCCGGCGGGATCGCGGCCGTGACCTCGACCAGTCCGATGCGGCCATCGCCGCGCGCCATCACGCGCAGGTCGCACGCGAGCGCGATCTCGCAGCCGCCCGCGAGCGCATCGCCGTCGATCGCCGCGACGACGACCTGCGGCAGCGCGGCGAGCCGGTCGAGGGCGCGATGGGTGCGTGCGAGCTCGGCGAGACCGGCCGCGGGGGAGGCGAGGAGCGCACCCTGCAGCGCCGGCACCCGGGCCAGCGCGGCGACCGACACGTACGCCGCACGCGCCGCCGACCACGGCAGCGAGACCCCGATCGCCTCGGCGCCCTCGGCGATCTCGACGAGCCGGAAGTGCGGGACGAAGACCCCCGGACGCGGCCCGGTGACGACGACGCCGCGGATCTCCGGCGAGGCCGCCAGCCGCAGCCCGAGCTCGTCGAGGTCGGCGAACACCGCGGTGTCGAGCAGCTCGCCGCGCGGGCTGTCGATCCGGACGAGCAGCAGCAGCGCGCGCTCGCCGTCGTCGGCCTCGACGCGGTCGGCGAGCAGCGTGCAGCGCAGCGCGGTGAGATCGGGCCAGAGGAGGTCGCCGTCGAGGAGCACGGCGCGATCCTCCCGCCTCAGTCGCCGGTCTGTCCGTCGATCCGCTCGCGCAGCAGGTCGGCGTGGCCGTTGTGCCGCGCGTACTCCTCGATCATGTGCAGGTAGAGCCAGCGCAGGTCGAGCTCCGTGCCGCGCCCGATCGAGCGGAACGTCGTCTCGAGCGGCAGGCCGGCGGCGGCCTCGTCGGCGAGCCGGCACTCCTCGGCGTAGCGGGCGAAGACCTCCTCGGCGGGCACCGAGTCGAGGTCCTCGAAGTCGCCCTCCTCGTTGTCCTCGGGACCGTAGAAGCCGTGCACGTGCACGCCCGTGAGGTTGGAGCGGAACCACCACGCCTCGACCTCGGCCAGGTGGCGGACCAGGCCGAGCAGCGACAGCCGCGAGGGCTCGACGCTGCGGCGGTACTGCCACATCGGCACCGGCAACTACAACCCCAAGACG
>JBGAJT010000394.1:0-2300 GCA_044224785.1 Candidatus Nanopelagicales bacterium
CCGCCCGGAAAGTTCTACCAGAAAGACCACCGCCGGCGCATCCGCGCTCGGGGTGATCAGTCTTCGCCGCGGTTGCGGTGTGCGCGCGCGACCTCGCGCTTGGCGTCGCGCTCGGCGATCGTCTGGCGCTTGTCGTAGTTCTTCTTGCCGACCGCGAGCGCGATCTCGACCTTGGCGTAGCCGTTCTTGAAGTAGAGCGACAGCGGCACGATCGTGCGGCCGCCCTCCTTGGTCTTGTTGGCGATCTTGATGATCTCGTCCTTGCGCAGCAGCAGCTTGCGGGTGCGGCGCGGCGCGTGGTTGGTCCACGTCCCCTGCGAGTACTCGGGGATGTGGACGTTGTGCAGCCAGATCTCGCCGTCCTGCACCTGCGCGAACCCGTCGACGAGCGACGCGCGCCCGGCGCGCAGCGCCTTCACCTCGGTGCCGGTGAGCACCAGGCCGGCCTCGTACGTCGTCTCGATGTGGTAGTCGTGGCGCGCCTTCTTGTTCTGCGCCACCAGCTTCGTGCCCTGCTCCTTGGCCACGACCTCAGCCCCTCACCGATCCGTCGGAGGCGGCCACGAGACCGCGCAGCACCTCGAGCGCGCGCTGCTCGGCCGAGGCGGACCCGGCACGCGTCGAGACGACGACGTCGGGCTCGATCCCGACGCCGTCGAGCTTGCGGCCCGACGGGGTCAGGTAGGTGCCGACGGTGAGCTCGATCGCCGAGCCGTCCGAGAGCGTGCTGGGCTCCTGGATGCTGCCCTTGCCGTAGGTGCGCGAGCCGACGATGACCGCGCGGTTGCGGTCCTGGAGCGCTGCGGCCACGACCTCGGCCGCGCTCGCGGTGCCGTCGTCGACGAGGACCACGACCGGCACGGTGGTGTTGCCCTTGCCGAGCGCGTCGAGGTGCACGACCGGCTCGTCGCGGCGCTGGTAGGAGACGACGGCGCCGCCGTCGAGGAACTGGCTGGCGACCTCGACCGCCTCGGTGAGCAGGCCGCCGGGGTTGCCGCGCAGGTCGAGCACGACGCCGGTCGCGGCCTCGCCCGACGACGCGGTGACGGCACGGCGCACGGCGGTGCCGACCCCGCGCGTGAACGCCGCGATGCGCACGACCTCCACGCCGCCCTTGAGCTGAGCGACCTCGACGTCGGAGCTGGCGACGTCGGCGCGGTGCACGGCGACGTCGAGCGGCTCGCCGTCGCGCGACAGCCGCAGTGTGACGGTCGTGCCGGGCGCGCCGCGCAGCGCGTTGGCGGCGACGCCGAGCGACGCGGTCGCGACGTCCTCGCCGCCGACGCGGAGCAGCCGGTCGCCGGCGAGCACGCCGGCCTTCGCGGCCGGCGACGACGGCTGCACGCTCGCGACGTACAGCTCACCGCCCTGGGCCGCGCGCAGCCACACGCCGATGCCGGAGTAGCGGCCGTCGAGGCCGTCGGCGAAGGAGGAGAACTCGGGAGGCGTGAAGTAGGCGCTCCAGCGGTCGCCGAGCGCCTTGAGCATCCCCTCGACCGCGGCCTGGTCGAGCTGCTGGCGCGACACCGGCTTCGCAGCCTCGGCCATGATCCGGTCGGCGGCCTCGTCCAGGACGCTCGACGACGCGGTCTTCGAGCCGCCGCCGGACCCCACGACACCGGTGACGACGCCACCGGCGTACGCCGCGACGACGAGACCCGCGACGAGGGCGACCCGTCCGGCGCGGCGCATCGGAGGCGTGGGGGTGGACATGATCGACGAGTCTAGGTGCTGGTCAGGCCCGGTTCCTCCGGGTAGCCGCCCGGCCGGCCCACGCGGCCGGTACCTCGGGTGGAGGTCGAGACGGTTCAGCCGTTCCAGCACGGGACGGGGACCCGCGGCGAGCCGAACCAGCCCAGCGGGTCGTAGGGCACGCCGTTCACGTGCACCTCCCAGTGCAGGTGCGGGCCGGTGACCCAGCCCGAGGACCCGACGTAGCCGATCACCTGGCCGCGCGCCACGGTCTGGCCGACGTGGACGGCGGTGCGGGACTGGTGCGCGTACATCGTGACCAGGCCGCCGCCGTGGTCGACGAGGGTGTGCAGGCCGTAGGCGCCACCGTTGAGGACGGCGATGACGCGACCGGCGGCGGGCGCGTGGATCGGAGTGCCGGACGAGCCGCGGATGTCGAGCCCGGTGTGACAGGAGCGGTAGCCGTAGACCGGGTGCACGCGCCAGCCGACGCCGCCGACGAGCGAGGCGCCGGGGATCGGCCAGTCGAGGGAGCCCGAGGGCTTGCCGCTGTAGCCGCCGCGCCCGGAGCCGCTGTGGCTGCGCTCGAGGTTGCGCAGCCGGACCTG
>JBGAJT010000395.1:0-2287 GCA_044224785.1 Candidatus Nanopelagicales bacterium
CGCGGTGATCCCGTCCACCGCCTCCACCAACGCCGCCGCCGCGGACCCGGGGCGGGTGGGCGCCCCCGTGGGCTTCGCCGTCGTCGCCGACGAGCAGACCCCGGGCCGCGCCCGACTCGACCGCGCCTGGTCCTCGCCCTCGGGCGCCGGCCTCGCGGTCTCGCTCGTGCTGCGGCCGGTGGTGGCCGAGTCGGCGTGGGGCTGGCTGCCGCTGCTGGCGGGGCTCGCCGTCGTCGAGGCGCTGCAGGGGCTCGGCGTACCCGCGGCGCTCACCTGGCCCAACGACGTCATGGTCGACGGGCCCGCGCACGACGGCGGCCCCGGACCGCGCAAGCTCGGCGGCATCCTCGCCGAGCGGGTCGAGGACGCGGTGGTCGTCGGCATCGGCCTCAACACCGACCTCGACCTCGACGAGCTTCCCGTCGGGCGGGCCACGTCGACGCGGCTCGAAGGGGTCCAGGTGCGGCGCGAGGAGCTGCTCGTGGCGATCCTCGACCGGCTCCGCGACCGCTACACGACCTGGCAGCTCGCCGGCGGCGACGCGGTGCGCTCGGGCGCTGCCGACGCCTACGCCGAGCGCTGCCTCATGGTCGGGCGCCCGGTGCGGGCCTCGCTCCCGGGCGGCGAGGTGCTCGAAGGGACCGCGGTGCGCATCGCGCCCGACGGCGCGCTGGTCGTGGCCTCCGACGACGGCGCCGAGCGGGCGGTCTCCGCCGGCGACGTGCTGCTGGTGCGCTGAGCACTCCGTCCGCGCCCGCGCGTGGAACGATGCAGCCATGGGCTACCCGACGAAGCTGCTGGCCGACGACGAGGAGATCGTCTACGAGATGCGGCCGCACTGGCGCGCGCTCGTCGGCCCGATCCTGGTGTTCCTGGTGACCCTCGGCGTGGGCGGCTTCCTGCTCGCCAAGTCCGGCGACCTCGCGTTCGTCCGCTGGATCGTGCTGATCGTCGCCGTGATCGCGCTGTTCTGGTGGGTGCTGCGGCCGCTCGCCTACTGGTGGACGACGACGTACGTCATCACCAACCGGCGGATCATCGTGCGCTACGGGCTGATCGCCCGGAACGGCCGCGACATGCCGCTCTCGCGCGTCAACGACGTGTCGTTCAGCCACACGGTGCTCGACCAGATCCTCAACTGCGGCACCCTCACGGTCGAGTCGGCCGGTGAGAAGGGCCAGCTGACGATGCGCGGCGTCGCCGACGTGGAGACGATCCAGCGCGACATCTTCCGGCTGCACGACGAGGACGACCTGCGCCGTCGTCGCGCGGCCGGCGACGCCCCGCCGCCGCCGCGCTCCGAGGACGGCGACGCGTAGGGGTGGACGAGCAGGGGAGCGCGCCGCGCCCGGAGGGTGCTGATCCGGGCCGGGTCGTCGACGACCTCGTCGACGTCGTCCTCGGGTCGCCGCGGCGTCTCACGCGCGACGACGTCGCGCACCTGTCCGGCGTCCCCCTCGACGACTCGCGCGCGCTGTGGCGCGCGATGGGGTTCGCCGACGTCGGGGAGGCGCCCGCCTTCACCGACGAGGACGTCGACGCGCTGGTGCTGCTCTCGACGCTGGAGCGGCGCGGGGTGTTCGACCAGGCGACCGCGGTCGACGTCGTCCGCGCCCTCGGCCGCACCACGGGCCGGCTGGCGAGCTGGCAGGTCGACACCTTCGGCCGCGAGCTCTCGCGCCGCGGCGTCGTCGACCCCGTCGACCCGCTCTCGCCCGAGTCGGCGGCGCGGCTGTTCCGCGAGATCGAGGTGCTGCTCCCCGCCCTGGAGCGGCTGGTGGTGCACGGCTGGCGGCGCCAGCTCGCGGCGGCGCTCGAGCGCGGCCTCGCCGTCGCCGAGGCGGTGGGCGAGGGCGAGTCGGTCGCGCAGACCGTGGGCTTCGCCGACATCGTCGGCTTCACGCGCCTCACGCGGAACCTCGACGAGCACGAGCTCGCGACGCTGGTGGTGCGCTTCGAGTCGCGGTCCGCCGACATCGTCGCGGCGCACGGCGGCCGGACGCTCAAGACCCTCGGCGACGAGATCATGTTCGTGACGGCCGACCCGGAGTCGGGTGCGGAGGTCGCGCTGCGGCTCGTGCACGAGCAGGACCCGATGGTGCCGGGCATGCGGGCGGGCCTCGCGACCGGCGACGTCGTGACGCGGCGCGACCTCGACGAGGTCGCCTATCTGCGGTTCGCGAGCGTGTATCAGGCATTCGATTCGCTCGAAGACTTCGAAGCGTCGATCTCGCAGTTGCGCGCCGACCACGCCGCGCCGAGCGAGGCGTGACCACCCGCGCAATTC
>JBGAJT010000396.1:0-2281 GCA_044224785.1 Candidatus Nanopelagicales bacterium
TGCGGCGAGACCGACGAGGAGGCCGAGCTCCTCGCGCAGCCCTCGCTCCTGTCGTGGGTGCGGCTGCGCCAGGGCCGGCCCGGACCGCTCCCGAGCCCGGCCGGCTGCGAGGCGCACGACTGGTCCGACCTCGAGCGCGCCATCGTCGCCGAGCGGATCCGCGGCCAGGCGCTCGGTGGACCGGAGCGCGTGCGGGCGAGCCTCGAGGCGCTGCTCGACGCGACCGCTGCCGACGAGCTGATGATCACGACGACGACGTACGAGCCCGCGGACCGCATCGCCTCGGTACGGCGAACCCGCGCCCTGTTCGGCGCCGACCCGCTGCCGGCGGGCCTCGCCGCGTCGCGCACCGCCGCGATCGGCTGACCCGCACGACACGCCGCGGCGCGCTCACGGTGCTCGCGACACCTCACGGCACGGTGTTCCCTCGCACCAGCGGCGGGCGTCCCGTCGACCGGAGGAGGACGGATGCCGAGCGCTGACGAGGTCCGCGAGGCGCAGCGCGCGACGTGGGCCGACCTCGCCCCCGGCTGGGACCGGTGGGACGGCGTCATCCAGCGCCAGCTCGGACCGGTCGGCGTCGTGATGGTGGAGGCGCTCGAGGTCGGCGACCACGACCGCCACCTCGACGTCGCCTCCGGGACGGGCGAGCCCGGGCTCACCGTCGCGCGCATCGCCCCAGGGACCCGCGTGGTGCTGACCGACATCTCGGCCGAGATGCTCGAGGTCGCGCGCCGCCGCGCGGCGGACGAGCTGCTGGGCAACGTCGAGACCCACGTCTGCAGCGCCGACGACCTGCCGTTCGACGACGCCTCGTTCGACAGCATCACGATGCGCTTCGGCTACATGTTCCTGCCCGACCTCGCGCTGGCGACCTCCGAGCTCGTGCGGGTCCTCCGCCCCGGCGGCCGGCTGGCGAGCTCGGTCTGGATCGACCCGGACCGCAACCCCTGGACGTCGGTCGTCCTCGACGCGGTGGCCGAGCACGTGACGCTGCCGCCGCGCGATCCGGACGCCCCGGGGATGTACCGGTGCGCCGCACCCGGACGGGTCGCGTCGTTGTACCGCGCGGCCGGGCTGCGCGACGTCGTCGAGCACGACGTGGAGGTCGACCTCGTCTCCGCCTCACCGGCCGAGTACTGGGACATGATCAGCGAGCACGTGTCGCTGGTGGCGGCGGCGCTGCGCGACGTCGACCCCGCGGCTCGGGACCGGATCGCCACGACGGTGCAGGAGCGCGTCGCGGCGTACGTCGGCGCCGACGGCCTCGTGCACCTGCCAGGAGCAGCGAGCGTCGCGGTAGGAACCCGCTGACGAGCCGGCTTCTGCCCACCTAGTGGCCCTTTCCCGACCGAAATCAGCCCCGGAAAGGGCCACTAGGTGGGCAAGAGCTGGAGGTCAGGCGAGCTCGGGCGGGAGGTCGCCTTCTCGCACGATCTCGAGGCGCGACGTCGCGCGGGTGAGGGCCACGTAGAGGTCGGCGAGGCCGGTGGCTGCGGCGCGGACCTGCGCAGGCTCCACGAGCACGACGTTGTCGAACTCGAGGCCCTTGACCTCGGTCGGGCTCATCACCGCGACGGCGACGTCGAGCCCGTGCGGCCCGAGGGCGGCGTCGACCCCGGCGTCGACCAGCGCGCCCGAGAGCGCGACGCACCGCGACGCGTCGGCGACGACCACCGAGCGCCCCGGTGCTGCGGCGAGCTCGGTCGCGAGCCGAACCACTTCGGCGGTCGCGTCGTCGACGTGATGGTCGCCCGGGTCGTGCTCTCCCTCGCGCACCGCGCGCGGAGGTGTCACGTCGCGGTCCATCGCGGCCAGCACCCGGTCGGCGAGGGCCGCGATGCGCGCCGGTGTGCGGTAGTTGATGGTGAGCTCCTCGACGCGCCACACGCCGCGAGAGACCTCGTCGAGCGCATCGCGCCACGAGTGCGCGCCGGCCGAGCTCGAGGTCTGCGCGAGGTCGCCGACGACCGTCATCGACCGCGACGGGCAGCGCCGTGCGATCGCCCGCCACGCCATCGCCGACAGCTCCTGCGCCTCGTCGACGACGACGTGCGCGTAGGCCCACTCGCGGTCGCTCGACGCGCGCTCCGTGAGGGTCAGCGTCGGCCCGTCCTCCACCACCAGCACGCGGCGGCCGCGCACCGCCGCTTCGTCGTCGAGGCGCACCGGCGAGGCGGCGCGAATGATCGCCGCGCGCGGATTGATGGCCCGCGCCGCCTCCGCCACGCGGCGCACGTCGTCGGGCTTTGCCGCGTCGCTCTTGGCGACGACCACCACG
>JBGAJT010000397.1:0-2265 GCA_044224785.1 Candidatus Nanopelagicales bacterium
GTCGAGGACGTCGAGGTACTCGCCGAGGAACTGGCCGACGGCGTCCCAGGCCGGGCCGAGGTCGCCCGCGGCGGGCGCGAGCGCCTCGAGGTCCCACGGGTCGAGGCCGAGCGCGCGCGCCCGGGCGACGACGGAGCGCACCTCGGCCGCGAGGCCCTTGGTGTCGAGCGCGGCCGCGAGGCCCTCGGGCCAGGCGACGCGGCCGTCGCGCACCGAGTGCACCAGCAGCTCGCGCAGGCGCAGCTCCTGCTCGGGGCCGGACAGCAGACGCAGCGGGTCGAGGAACTCCGCGCCCTCCGCCTGCTCGCGCACGAGCGCATAGGCGAAGGAGTGGAAGGTGGTGACGGTCGGGCGCACGCCACCGCCGACGCGGGCCGTGACCCGCTCGCGCCACTCCTGCGCGGCCTTGCGACCGAAGGTGAGGCCGAGGACCTCGTCGGGACGCAGCGGCTCGGGGCCGGTGAGCCGGCCGACCATCGCCTCCACCAGCGTGGTGGTCTTGCCCGTGCCCGGGCCGGCGAGCACCAGCAGCGGACCTCCGCGGTGCGCCACGACCTGGCGCTGCTCGGCGTCGAGGTCGGGGGCGCCCACCGACAGCGGCGGGGTCCGGTCGAGCTCGAGACGGGGGACGTCGACGGCACCTGCCGAGGCTGCTGCTCCCGCGGGACGGGAGGAGCGGCTGGCGGCGGTCACGAGGTCGATCCCATCACGGACCACCCACACCCGGGCGCGGCGCCACGGCCCGGATCCGGGTCCGTTCAGCCGGCCCCGGAGCCCTCGACGGGCGGCGGTCCCCAGCGGCAGGTCAGCGCGGCGGCAGCTCCTCGGGCCACCAGCGGGCCCGGGCCATGTCGATGCGGGTGCCGCCCGCGGTCAGCGGCGTGCGCTCGGCGCGGTGGCGGCGCAGCGCCTCCGCCTCGTGCCCCGCCGGCGGCGAGCCGTCCGAGCGCAGCACCCGGTGCCACGGGACGCCGGAGCCGAACCGGGCCATGACGGTCCCGACCGCCCTCGCTCCCCCTGACCCGAGCGCGGCGGCGACGTCGCCGTAGGCCATCACACGCCCCCGGGGGATCCGCTCCACGAGGTCGAGGACCTCCTCCGCGAACGGGGTGGGGAGGCCCACCACGGGCTCGGAGCGCTGCGGCCGGGACCGCGACGAGGGCGACGTCACGCCCGGCATCCTGCCCGCCTGCGCGCCGCCCGGGGGCGGGGATGCGACGATCTTCCGGTGTCCGAGGCCCCGCTGTCGTACGACGACGAGGACGACGGCACCGTCGTGATCGAGGGCGGGGTCATCCCCCGCCGCGTGCGCCGACCCGTCGACCTGCTCCGGATGGCCCTCGCCCTGGTGGCCGCGGTCGCCATCGTGGTCGTCTCGTACTTCCTCAACAGCACGTCTGCCGGCATCGACCAGGACCTCACCAACGCGAGCACCAACCTGCCCGCGCTGATCATGCTGGTGCTCAACTTCGTCGCCGGCCTCGGCGTCCTGGCGCTCCCCGTCGCGGCAGGCATCGACCTCCTCGCCCGGCGCCGCGGACGCCAGCTCCTCGAAGCGGTCGGCGCGCTGCTCGCGGCGGCGATCCTCGCGCTCGCGATCTCGGCGCTGATCGCGACCTACGGGTCGGCGCAGCTGCTGATCGCGATCACCAACCTCAGCGACCCCACCGGCCGCGCCGCGGTGAACCCGGTGATCGCCGGTCTGGTCGCGTTCATCACCACCGCGCGCCTCGTCGGCCGCGGTCGCTGGACGGTCTTCTCCGTCGTCGTCATCCTCGCGATCTCGATCGTGCCGCTGTCGTCGGGCGCGTCGTCGATCGTCGTCATCGCGCTGTCGCTGCTGCTCGGCTGGGCCGTCGGCCTCGCGACCCGCTACGTCCTCGGTACGCCGACCACCCGCCCGAGCGGCATGCAGGTCGCGATGGCGCTCGAGCGAGCGCACCTGTCCGTCGCCGTCCTGCGCGCGACGAAGAGCACGACCCGCGGCCGCGAGTACGACGCCGTGACGCGCCGCGGCGAGCGGCTGCGCGTCGTCGTCTTCGACCGCGACTTCGAGGGTGCGGGAATCGCGCGCGCCGCCTGGAGGCAGGTGCAGCTGCGCACCGACCCGGCCAACCCCAGCGTGTTCTCGATGCGCGCCCAGATCGAGCACGCGGCGCTGATGTCCTACGCCGCCGAGTCCGCCGGCGGTCGGGTGCCGAGGCTGCGCGCCGCGGTCGAGGTCGGCCCGGACTCGACGCTGCTCGCCTACGAGCGGATCCCCGG
>JBGAJT010000398.1:0-2251 GCA_044224785.1 Candidatus Nanopelagicales bacterium
GCCGGCGCCGCGCTGCCCGGCCAGTCCTCGCCGGGACGGCCGTGGACGCCCTGGCCCGCGGCCCGTGCGGCGGCGGCGAGGTCGGAGCCGCGGTGCCCCATGCCGCCGGCCCGCGACCAGGTCGGGGCCTCCTCGGCATCCACGGGCAGGGAGTGGCCGCCGTAGGAGAAGCCCTGGGCCGCGGCGGGGACCTCGGCCATCACCGGACGGCTCGAGCGGCTCGCGGAGCGGCCGGCGATCGCACCGTCGTCGCCGTCCGCGCGGGTTCCCGAATCGGCGGCGAGCATCGCGCGCACGGCCTCGACGCCGCCGCGGCGCCACACGTCGTGGACGACGCCGAGCTCCCACGCACCGGTGGCGCGGATCGAGATGCCGCGCGGCCCGGTGCGCCGGATGATGCCGCGGACCAGCAGCAGCCAGGAGCCGAACACGGTGGCGGCGTAGGGACCCTGGACGTCCTCGAAGAAGGTGGCGTCGACCGGGCCGGTGGAGTCGTCGAGGGTGAGGAAGACGACGCGGCGTCCCGAGCGCACCGGCGGGGTCTGGGTCGCGACCTTCACTCCGGCCACGAGCACCTCGGACTGGTTGCGCCGCGCGAGCAGGTCGCGCGAGGGCGTGACGCCGAGCGCGTCGAGCATCGGCAGGTAGAAGTCGACGACGTGGCGGCTCGCGTCGAGGCCGAGCACCTCGAGCTCGGCGCGCACGCGCTCGGCGTCGGTCATCTCCGGCAGCCCGCTGGGCGCGACCTCGCCGGGGGCGTCGCCGAGGTCGAGGGTGAGCTGGACGTCGAGGTCGGCCGCGGCGACGGCGGGGGCGGCCGACTGCGCCTGGCGGCGGGCGGCGGCCACGACGTCGGTGCGGGTGCTCGCGCGCTCCGCGGCGGTGAGGGGCGCGGCGCGGCGACCCCGGGGCGACGCGGCCCGGGCTGCGCGGGCGGTGGCGCGGGTGTGGCGGTCGAGGTCGGCGACCTGCAGCAGCAGGTCGCGGCGGGTCACGCGGCCGCGGCGGCGTACCGGGGCCGACAGGCCGATGCCGTAGAGCGAGTCGAACCCGCCGGCCACCACGAGCCGCTCGACCACCGGGCGCGAGACGCCGGCGCGGTGCCAGAAGTCCGAGAGCGAGCCGTAGGGACGGCCGGCCACGACCCGCTCGACCTCGGCCTCGCTGATCCCCTTCACGTCCGAGAGCGAGAGCCGGATGCCGTACGCCGACCCGTCGGGGAGGCCGGGCACCTGCGGCCCGCGGCGCGGCCGCTCCTCGAGGATCTCCGGCGGCGGCTCGTCGTAGGGCGAGACCTTCTCGACGCGGTAGGTGCCGTCGGACGCGTTGACGTCGAGCGGCAGGATCGCGATGCCGAGGTTGCGGGCGTCGTCGAGGATCAGCCGCTTCGGGTACATGCCGGGGTCGTGGGTGAGGACGCCGGCGAGGAAGTGCGCCGGGTGGTGCGCCTTGAGCCAGGTCGAGTGGTAGGTCGGCAGCGCGAAGGCCGCGGCGTGCGCCTTGCAGAACCCGAACGACGCGAAGGCCTTGAGCACCTCCCACACCCTCTCGATCGTCACGAGGTCGTAGCCGCGCTGACGGGCCGCGGGGTAGAACCACGCGCGCACCTCCTGCTGGCCGTCGGGCGAGCCGAGGGTGCGGCGCACCTCGTCGGCCTCGGCGAGGGTGCAGCCGGTCATGACCGCGACGATGCGCAGCACCTGCTCGTGGAAGACGACGACGCCGTGGGTCTCCTCGAGCGCGGGGCGCAGGTCGGGGTGGAGGTACTCGGCGTCGTTCCAGCCCTGCCGCGCGCGCAGGAACGGCGTGACCATGTCGGACTTCACCGGGCCGGGGCGGAACAGCGAGATGTCGGTGATGAGGTCGCCGAAGGTCTCGGGCGCGAACTTGCCGACCAGCTCGCGCTGACCGGGCGACTCGATCTGGAAGCAGCCCAGGGTGTGCGCGCTGCGCACCAGCGCGTAGGTGGCGTCGTCGTCGAGCGGCACGGAGTCGAGGTCGACGTGGACGCCGTCGACGCGCTCGATCTCCTGCACGGCGTACGCCATCGACGACTGCATCCGGATGCCGAGCACGTCGAGCTTGAGCAGCCCGAGCTCCTCGACGTCGTCCTTGTCGAACTGACTCATGGGGAAGCCCTGCCACGACGACTCGACGGGAGTGCGGTCCAACATCGTGGCGTCGGACAGCAGCACCCCACACGGATGCAGGGCGACGTGTCGGGGCAGCCCATCGAGTGACTGCACGAGGT
>JBGAJT010000399.1:0-2243 GCA_044224785.1 Candidatus Nanopelagicales bacterium
CATGACCGGCGACGAAGGTCGTCAGGACGACGAGCGCATCGCCAAAGAGATCGCCGAGGAGGTGGGCGTCGACCCCAGCGAGGTCGTCACCGCCTCCACTGGCGTCATCGGCCACCGCCTCCCGCTGGGCCGCGTGCTCGACGGCATCCCGGTGGCCCTGCGCTCGCTCTCCGAGAACCCCGCCGCCTTCGCCGAGTCGGTGCCGGGCACCTCGCGCGATGCCGCGGCCAGCTCGATGCCCTGGGCGATGACGGCCGCAGCCGCCTCGCGAGCCTTCCCGACCGTGACCTCGGTCAGGCCGGTGGCCAGCTGGACATAGCCGCGCAGAGCGTCGAGCACGTGGCTCACCCCATCCGTCCGCGGCGCCGCCGGCCCGCTGCCGCGAAGCGCCCACGGCCACGCTACCGCGCGTCCCTGCGCTAGCGTCGGGAGCCCACGAGCGACCCGGAGGACGCCCGGCCATGGCCACCAGCGAGCAGGTCCGCGACGCCGTCGAGCGGCTCTCCGCCATGTTCGGCGACGTCGACGACGCGACCCGGCGCAAGATCCCCGACGAGTCGGTCTCGGTCTACGTCAAGGACCTCGACGAGGCCTACGGCTGCCGCTTCGAGAACGGCGACGTCGTCGACGTCCGCCTCATCGACGCCGCCGAGATCAAGAGCCGCACCCTGAAGATCACCTGCACCTCCGATGTCCTGCTCGACGTCGTCGACGGCCGCCTGCACTTCGGCCACGGCTGGGCCACCGGCAAGATCCGCGTCGACGCCAAGCTCCGCGACATCCTCAAGCTCCGCGGCTTCCTCACCTCCTGAGCTGCTCGGCGCCTTCCTGCGACTCGCGCTCGGCACAGTCCGCGGGTCGTGCGATGCTCCGCGGATGAGCGACGCGGCCTCCTCCTGGACGTCCTGGCACGACGACTACGACGACCCCGCCTCCGCCCTCGCGCAGCGTCTTGTCGTCGTGGTCGCCCGGATCCGCGACGCCCTCGACGCGCTTCCGCCCGGACCGGTGCACCTGCTCAGCGTCTGCGCTGGCCAGGGCCGCGACGTCGTCGCCGCCCTGCGCGACCACCCGCGGGCCGGCGACGTGGTGGGGCTCCTGGTCGAGGCCGACCCGCACAACGTCGAGGTCGCGCGGAGCTCTCTGGCGGGAGCCGGCCTGGGCCGGATCGAGGTCCGCTGCGCGGACGCGTCGGCGACCGACGCCTACGCCGGGCTCGAGCCCGCGGACCTGCTCCTGCTCTGCGGGATCTTCGGCAACGTGCCCGACGACGACGTGCACCGGACCGTGCAGCACGCCCCCAGCCTGTGCGCCCGCGGAGCCTGGGTCATCTGGACACGGCACCGACGCCGGCCCGACCTGACCCCGACGATCCGCGGCTGGTGCGCCGACGCCGGCCTCGAGGAGCTCGCGTTCGACTCCCCCGGCGAGGACTCGTTCTCGGTCGGCACGGCCAGGGTCGTGGTCGACCCCAGCCCGTTCGTCCCCGGGGTCCGGCTGTTCGAGTTCGTGCGCTGAAGCGGCCTGCCGGACCTGCTGCGCCGTCGACCGGGCGAGGGGTCAGGCGTCCAGCGCAGCGGCGACCGCGGCCTCGAGCGTGGGGAGGTCCCTCGGCGGCGTCGGCGCACCGCGGTCTGCGGCGGACCAGGCGGCGCGGCACGCAGCCCGGAGGACGGCGAGCCCGTCGACGTCGGGATGCTCGGCAGCCGTCGGCAGCACCTGCGTGGCAGCCGCGGGCAGCAGGAGGCCTCGCAGATCTGCGGCGACGTAGGTGGGGCGGCGGTCCTCCGGTGCGGCGAGCAGGGTCTCGACGTCGGTGACGCCGGTGAGCACCAGCAGGCTCGGGATGCCGCCGACGTGACCCGCCTCGACGTCGGTGTCGAGGCGATCGCCGACCACCAGCGGGCGCCGCGCCCCCACCCGCTCGACCGACTCGCGCATGAGCGGCGCGTACGGCTTGCCCGCGACCACCGGCGCACGACCGGTGGCGGCCTGCACCGCGCCCACGAGGGTGCCGTTGCCCGGAGCGATGCCGCGCGCGGTCGGGATGCTCGTGTCGGTGTTGGTCGCGACGAACACCGCGCCCGAGCCGACGGCGTACGCCGCCTCCGCGAGCGCTCGCCACGACACGTCCGGGCCGAAGCCCATCATCACGGCGGCCGGTGCGTCGGCGGCCGACGTGACCGGCACCAGGCCGCGCTCCTCGAGGGCGAGGGCCACACCGGGACCGCCGACCGCCAGCA
>JBGAJT010000039.1:0-16690 GCA_044224785.1 Candidatus Nanopelagicales bacterium
GTAGCCGTTGTTGCTGCGGAGAATATCGCCGAGGGTCTTGCCGATGTCGTGGACATCGCCACGCACGGTGGCGAGGACGATGCGGCCCGTGGTCTGCCCCTCGATGCGTTCCCTGGAGGGCTCGAGGTAGGCGACGGCGGTCTTCATGACCTCGGCGCTCTGCAGCACGAACGGAAGCTGCATCTCGCCGCGTCCGAACAGGTCGCCGACGGTCTTCATGCCCTCGAGCAGCACCTCGTTGACGATCTCGAGCGCGCTGCGGTCGCGCAGCGCCTCCTCGAGGTCGGCCTCGAGCCCGTTGCGCTCGCCGTCGACGATGCGCCGCTGCAGGCGCTCGTCGAGCGGCAGGGTGAGCAGCTCGTCGGCGCGGGCCTTGGCGAGGTCGGAGGCGTCGACGCCCTCGAACAGCTCGAGGAACCGCGCCAGCGGGTCGTACTCCAGCGTGCCGTCGGCGGCGTAGCGGCGACGGTCGTAGACCATGTCGAGCGCGGCCTCGCGCTGCTCGTCGGGGATGCGCGCCATCGGCACGATCTTCGACGCGTGCGCGATGGCGGAGTCGAGCCCCGCCTCGACGCACTCGTGCAGGAACACCGAGTTCAGCACGATCCGCGACGCCGGGTTGAGGCCGAAGGACACGTTGGAGACGCCGAGGGTCGTCTGCACGTCGGGGTGCAGCCGCTTGAGCTCCTTGATCGCCTCGATCGTCTCGAGGCCGTCGCGACGGGTCTCCTCCTGGCCGGTGGCGATGGGGAAGGTGAGGCAGTCGACCAGGATGTCCTCGGCCCGCATCCCCCAGTTGTCGACGAGGTCGCGCACCAGCCGGTCGGCGACGCGCACCTTCCACTCGGCCGTGCGCGCCTGCCCCTGCTCGTCGATCGTGAGCGCGACGACCGCCGCGCCGTGCTCCTTGACGATCGGCATCATCCGGCTGATGCGCGAGCCGGGGCCGTCGCCGTCCTCGTAGTTCACCGAGTTCACGACGGCGCGGCCGCCGATCATCTCCAGCGCCGCCTCGACCACGGGCGGCTCGGTCGAGTCGATGACGAGCGGGATCGTCGACGCCGTGGCGAACCGGCCGACGATCTCGCGGACGTCGGCGACGCCGTCGCGGCCGACGTAGTCGATGCAGACGTCGAGCAGGTGCGCGCCGTCCTTGATCTGGTCCTTGGCGATCTTGACGCAGTCGTCCCAGCGCTCCGCGAGCATCGCCTCGCGGAACTGCTTGGAGCCGTTGGCGTTGGTGCGCTCGCCGATCGCGAGGTAGGCCGTGTCCTGCCGGAACGGCACGTGCTGGTACATGCTCGACGCGCCCGGGTCGCGACGCGGAGTGCGGGCGACGACCTCGCGGCCGCCGACGCGCTCGACCACGAGCTGCAGGTGCTCGGGCGTCGTGCCGCAGCACCCGCCGACGAGGCCGAGACCGTACTCGCGCGTGAACGTGTCATGGGCGTCGGCGAGCTGCTGCGGCGTCAACGGGTAGTGGGCGCCGGCGGCCGTGAGCACCGGTAGGCCGGCGTTGGGCATGCACGAGACGCCGACCTGCGCGTGCCGGGCGAGGTGGCGCAGGTGCTCGCTCATCTCCGCGGGGCCGGTAGCGCAGTTGAGCCCGATCATGTCGATCCCGAGCGGCTCGAGCGCCGTGAGCGCAGCGCCGATCTCGGACCCGACGAGCATCGTGCCGGTCGTCTCGACGGTGACCTGGACGATGACCGGGACGTCGATGCCTGCAGCCGCGATCGCCCTACGAGCACCGACGGTCGCCGCCTTGGCCTGCAGCAGGTCCTGCGCCGTCTCGACCAGGATCGCGTCGGCGCCGCCGGCGATCAGGCCCCGCGCCTGCGCCTCGTAGGCGTCGCGGAGGGCGGCGTACGGCGCGTGCCCGAAGGTGGGGAGCTTCGTCCCGGGGCCGACCGAGCCGAGCACCCAGCGCGGCCGGCCGTCGGCGGCGTAGCCGTCGGCGACCTCGCGGGCGAGCGCTGCGCCGGCCTCGGCGAGCTCCTCGATCCGCTCGGAGATGCCGTACTCCCCCAGGTTGGCCAGGTTCGCGCCGAAGGTGTTCGTCTCGACCGCGTCGACGCCGACCGCGAAGTAGGCGTCGTGCACCGCGCGGACGACGTCGGGGCGCGACACGTTGAGGATCTCGTTGCAGCCCTCGAGGTCGCGGAAGTCGTCCAGGGTGAGGTCGTGGGCCTGCAGCATCGTCCCCATCGCGCCGTCGGCGACGACGACGCGCGAGGCGAGCGCGCGGCGGAGGGCATCAGCACGGGAGGCATCGGGACCGGACATCGACCCCACCCTATCGGCGCCACGAAGGCTGCCCTGAGCGCGTTGGCTCGGCGCCGGTCGGGGGCGGGGCGTACGGTGGCCGGGACGCGGTCCGCCGGGCCGCGCGGAGCGGCGAGAGGCGGCAGCCGGTGATCGAGTTCGAGGGACTGCCCGAGTCGCTGCCCGAGCTCGTCGACCCGGTCATGCTCTGCTCCTTCGAGGGCTGGAACGACGCGGGCGACGCCGCCAGCGGCGCGGTGCTGCACCTCGAGGAGGTCTGGTCGGCGACCCAGGTCGCGGAGATGGACCCCGAGGACTACTACGACTTCCAGGTGAACCGGCCCGAGGTCACCATCGACGACGGCATCCGCAGCATCACCTGGCCGACCACCCGCATCTCCGTCGCCCGGATCCCGCTCGCGACGCGCGACGTCGTCCTCGTCTCCGGCATCGAGCCGTCGATGCGCTGGCGCACCTTCACCCAGGAGATCATCGACGTCGCCCGCGAGCTCGGCGTCGAGATGGTCGTCACCCTGGGAGCGCTGCTCGCCGACAGCCCGCACACGCGGCCGGTGCCCGTCAGCGGCACGTCCACCGACACCGAGATCAGCCTGCGCATGGGCTACGAGCCGTCGACCTACGAGGGCCCGACCGGCATCGTCGGCGTCCTGCAGGACGCCTGCTCCCAGGCCGGGATCCCCGCGGTCTCGCTGTGGGCCGCGGTCCCGCACTACGTCGCTCAGCCGCCCTGCCCCAAGGCCACCCTCGCCCTGCTCGCGCGGATCGAGGACCTGCTCGACGTCCCGGTCCCCCTCGGCGACCTGCCCGAGGAGAGCCGCGCCTGGCAGATCGGCGTCGACGAGCTCGCGGGCGAGGACGACGAGATCGCGGCCTACGTCCGGCAGCTCGAGGAGGCCGTCGACGCCGCCGACCTGCCCGAGGCGTCCGGCGACGCGATCGCCCGCGAGTTCGAGCGCTACCTCCGCCGCCGCGGCGCCGACGACCCGAAGGCGTAGCCCGGATCAGAATCCCGGCGCGATCCGGCGCCGGTTCGGTGCCGGCGCGCGTGGCGCCGGCACCGGGCGCGCGTCAGACGGTGACGATGGCGGACTCCAGCGCGGTCGCCATCTCGGGCTTGCCTGCCAGGTCCGGGTGGGCTGCCTTCGTGTGCAGCGCGACGTGCTCCATGAGTTCGGCCCGGTCCTCGGTGGTGAACGATCCGGGGCAGGGGGCGCCGAGACTGGCGCAGGCGAACGAGTAGGCCATGACGTGCTCCTCGGAGTGCTCGGCCGGACGCGGATCGCCCGGCCTCGACACCACTACGACGAACGGGATGGCCCAGGATCGACAGCGACGTCACGGCGACGTCGAGGAGCGGCGGGTCAGGAGCCGGCGCGGTACGCGTCGTCCTCGGAGACGCTCGAGGGCGTCGAGGGCGTCGGGTCGTCGTGCCGGGCGTGGTACGCCGTGCCGGGCACCTTCGCCATGATCGCCTGGCTGCGCGTCGTGCGCGTCTCCTCGATCTTCTCCCGGCGTCGCGGCGAGGCCACCGCATAGTTGATCCACGCCGCGACGATGGCGATGACCATCACGACGAGCACGAGCGGGCCCAGTCCCACTACGACCACCCCCTGACGACGTACGTGCACCACGAGTGTGCACCCGGGACGACCGCAATGCTGCCGATCAGCGGGACACGCCCACCCGGACGGCCGTCGGCACCACCCACCAGCGGTCGGGGCCGACGCCTAGTCGGCCGAGGTCCTCGGCACGGTCCTCAGCGTCCGCGCAGCGAGCGGTAGCGCATGGCCAGCGTCGCGGTGCTCGGGTCGAAGCGCGAGAAGTCCGGCACGTCGTCGGCCGTGAGGCCCGGCAGCAGCTGCCCGGCCATCGCCTTGCCCAGCTCGACGCCCCACTGGTCGAACGAGTCGATCCCCCACACCACGCCCTGCGTGAGCACCACGTGCTCGTAGAGCGCCACGAGCGAGCCGAGCGCGTACGGCGTGAGCCGGTCGAGCATGAGGGTGGTGGAGGGTCGGTCGCCCGGCATCACCTTGTGCGGCACCAGCTCCTCGGGGACGCCGTCGGCGCGCACCTCGTCGGCGGAGCGTCCGAACGCGAGGACGTGGGCCTGCGCGAGGACGTTCGCGATGAGCTTGTCGTGGTGGTCGCCGACGTCGTTGACCGGCTGGGCGAAGAAGATGAAGTCGGCCGGCACGGGCGTCGTCCCCTGGTGCAGCAGCTGGTAGAACGAGTGCTGCCCGTTGGTGCCGGGCTCGCCCCACCAGATCGCCCCGGTGTCGACGCCGACCGGCTGGCCGTCGATGGTGACCGACTTGCCGTTGCTCTCCATCGTGAGCTGCTGCAGGTAGGCCGGGAAGCGCTCGAGGTACTGCTCGTAGGGCAGCACGACCTGCGCCTGCGCGCCCCAGAAGTCGCGGTACCAGACGCCGACCAGGCCCATGAGCACCGGCAGGTTGCGGTCGAGGTCGGTGTGGCGCAGGTGCTCGTCGACCGCGTGGAAGCCGGCCAGCATGTCGCGGAACCCGTCGGGACCGATGGCGAGCATGAGCGAGAGCCCGATCGCGGAGTCCATCGAGTAGCGGCCGCCGACCCAGTCCCAGAAGCCGAACATGTTGGCGGTGTCGATGCCGAACTTCTCGACCTCGGCCTTGTTGGTCGAGACCGCGACGAAGTGCTTGGAGACGTCGGCGTCCGGACCGAGACCGGCGAGCAGCCAGGACCGCGCGGTGTGCGCGTTGGTCATGGTCTCCTGCGTCGTGAACGTCTTGCTGGAGACGATGAACAGCGTCTCGGCCGGGTCGAGATCGAGGGTCGCCTCGACGATGTCGGTGCCGTCGACGTTGGAGACGAAGCGGAACGCGATATCGCGGCGCGACTGGTGGCGCAGCGCCTTGTAGGCCATCACCGGACCGAGGTCGGAGCCGCCGATGCCGATGTTGACCACCGCGCGGATCGGCTTGCCGGTGCTGCCGCGCCACTCGTCGTCGCGGACGCGGTCGCAGAACGCACCCATCCGGTCGAGCACGGCCTGCACCTCGGCGACGACGTCGACGCCGTCGACCATGAGCGACTCGCCGCGCGGCTCGCGCAGCGCGACGTGGAGCACGGAGCGGTTCTCCGTCGTGTTGATCCGTTCGCCCGACGACATCGCGTCGATGCGCTCGGGCAGCCCGCGCGCCTCGGCGAGGCGGACCAGCAGGGCGAGGGTCTCGTCGGTGACCCGGTGCTTGGAGAGGTCGGCGTGGATGCCGGCGGCGTCGACCGAGAGGCGCGTGGCGCGGCCGTGGTCGCTCGCGAACAGGTCGCGGATGGTGGTCGAGCCCCAGGCGGCGCGGTGCGCCGCGACGGCCTCCCACGCGGGCGTCCCGGCGACGGGTCCGCGCCCCCAGGCACCTGCTCCTGCTGACGACATGACGTCTCCCTCCGGCCCGCGTGGACGCCTCGGCGTCCCCTAGTCTCGCGGTACGACCCTAGCGAGGCAGCGCCCGCAGGAACCGATCGGAAGGCGGAACGATGACCACGGACTCCCCGATGCAGCTCGGCATGGTCGGCCTCGGCCGGATGGGCGCCGGCCTCGTGCGCCGCCTCATGCGCGACGGCCACTCGTGCGTGGTCTACGACGTCAACCCGGCCGCCGTCGAGGCGCTGGTCGCCGACGGCGCCGTGGGCGCGTCGTCGCTCGCCGACCTCGCCGCCAAGATGACCGGCCCGCGCCACGTGTGGGTCATGGTCCCGGCGGGAGACATCACCGAGACCACGGTGCTGGCGGTCGCCGACGTGCTCTCCCCCGGCGACGCGATCATCGACGGCGGGAACTCCTACTACCGCGACGACATCCGCCGGGCCGGGATGGTGAAGGAGCGCGGTCTGCACTACGTCGACTGCGGCACCTCGGGCGGCGTCTTCGGCCTCGAGCGCGGCTTCTGCCTGATGATCGGCGGCGAGGACGAGGTCGTCGACCGGCTGGCCCCGATCTGGCGCACGATCGCTCCGGGCGTCGGCGACGTCGAGCGCACGCCCGGTCGTTCGGGCGGCTTCTCCCCCGAGGAGGAGGGCTGGCTGCACTGCGGCCCCAACGGTGCCGGCCACTTCGTGAAGATGGTGCACAACGGCATCGAGTACGGCGTGATGGCGGCGTACGCCGAGGGCCTCAACATCCTCAAGAACGCCGACGAGGGCATGCGCACGCGCGACAAGGACGCCGAGACCGCGCCGCTGGAGCACCCGGAGTTCT
This sequence comes from Candidatus Nanopelagicales bacterium, assembly GCA_044224785.1. Classification (GTDB taxonomy): domain Bacteria; phylum Actinomycetota; class Actinomycetes; order S36-B12; family CAIYMF01; genus Longivirga. The sequence goes on from JBGAJT010000039.1 coordinate 6,524, forward strand.
ACCAGTACGCGATCGACGTGCCGAAGGTCGCCGAGGTGTGGCGCCGCGGGTCGGTCGTGGCGTCGTGGCTGCTCGACCTCACCGCCGCCGCGCTGCAGGACTCGCCGCAGCTCGAGGAGTTCAGCGGACGGGTCTCCGACTCCGGCGAGGGCCGCTGGACCTCCATCGCCGCCATCGAGGAGGGCGTCCCCGCGCCCGTGCTCAGCGCGGCGCTGTTCGCCCGGTTCTCCTCGCGCGGCGAGGCGACGTACACCGACAAGGTGCTCTCGGCCATGCGCAAGCAGTTCGGCGGGCACGACGAGAAGAAGGCCTGACCTCTCGACGCGCACGGTGCCCCGGACACGGTGGTGTCCGGGGCACCGCTGCGTGCGGAGGAGCTCAGCGGGAGATGCGGTCGCGACCGGCGTGCTTGGCGCGGTAGAGCGCCGCGTCGGCGGCCTTGAGCACCTCGGCGGCGTCGCCGGACCCGTCGTCGGTCACGACCCCGATGCTCACGGTGCTCGACGGCACGCCGTCGGTCTCGGCCGACAGCGTGGCCAGCAGCGAGGAGGCGCGCACGTCGGCGTGCCCGGGCTCCTTGAGCGACGACAGCACCACGAGGAACTCGTCGCCGCCGAGGCGCCCGACGACGTCGGAGTCGCGCAGCACCGACGTGAGCCTGTGCGCCAGCTCGACCAGGAGCCGGTCGCCCCCGTCGTGGCCGTAGGTGTCGTTGACGTCCTTGAAGCGGTCGACGTCGAGGTAGAGGACGCCGACATGGCGGCCCGAGCCGCGCACCCCCTCGACCGCCTTGGTCAGGGCGCGCAATGACGACTCGCGGTTGAGCAGGCCGGTGAGGCTGTCGTGGCCGGCGAGGTAGCGCAGCTCCTCGCGGCTCTCGACCTCGTCCTGGATGTCGCGCAGCGCGGTGAGGCCGCCGATGACGGTGCCGCGCGCGTCGCGCATCGGTCGCGAGAGCACGCTCATCCAGCGCCATCCGCCCGACGCCGTGGCGTAGCGCAGCTCGAGCCGCGCGACGGACGCCTCGCCGCCCTGGGACAGTGCTCGACGTCGGACGTCGTTGGCGCGCTCGCGGTCGTCGTCGTGCAGCAGCGGCAACGACGACGATCCGGTGATCTGGGCGGGGTCCCAGCCGAGGACCTCGCGCACCGACGGCGACACCCAGACGACGCGGCCGGCGAGGTCGGTCTGGATCACGACGTCGGCCGCGGACTCCGCCAGCAGGCGGAAGCGCGCCTGGTCGAGCTCCGCGCCCCGGCTCGCTGCGCGCAGGCTCGCGGCCAGCGCTGCCGTGGCGCGGTGCCCCTCGGGTGCGGCGGACACGTCGCGCAGCGCGGTCGCCACGCCCACGACCGACCCGTCCGGACCCCGCAGCGGCATCGACGACACCGAGCACCAGGTGAGCACCGCGACGCCGTCGTAGGACAGCTCGAAGCCGACGAGCTGGTCGAGCACCGGCCCGCCGGACGACATCGCGAGGCCCGCGGGGTCCTCGCCCTCGGGGAGCGCGGAGCCGTCGGGTCGCAGCAGGCGCCACGACAGCTCGCCGGGCGTACGTCCGAGGATCGAATCGGCATCGAGACCCAGCACACCACCGGGGTCGGCGCCCATGACCCGGCCGTCGCGGTCGCTCACCAGGAGGGCCTCGTCGTCGCGGAGGTCGACCGCCGCAGCATCGCGCAGCGTCGCCCCGGCATCGCCGGCCCAGCGCACGTGCGCCATCTCGGTGTCCCCTCCCGACGCGGCACACGCTAGCCCTCGGACAGCGTCGCCGGGAGGGTCCTGGGCCAGCCGAGACGATCGACGGGGGAAGGCGTCCGTTCGGCGGAGGAGGAGCCGGTCGCCTCAGGTCAGAGGCGGACGCCGAGCAGCGCGTCGACCAGGTCGCGCACGAGCAGGTGCGCGTCGGGGTCGTCGGCGCCGGCGGCACCGCCGCGCAGGCGGGTCTGCTCGGCCCAGCGGTCGACCGCGGCGAGCGCTCCCGGCGCGTCGAGGTCGTCGGCGAGCCGCTCCCGGACGGCGTCGAGCACCGGCTGCGCAGGTGCCGCGGCAGGCGCGTCGACCGCCGCGCGCCAGGCCGCGAGCCGGGCGTCGGCCTCGGCGAGGCCCTCGTCGGTCCAGTCCCAGTCGGTGCGGTAGTGGTGGGCGAGGATCGCGAGCCGGATGGCGTTGACGTCGTGGCCCGCGCGGCGGAGCTTGGAGACGAAGACAAGGTTGCCGCGCGACTTGCTCATCTTCTCGCCGTCGAGGCGCACCATCGCGGCGTGCGTGTAGTGACGTGCATACGGCCAGGCTGCGGTGGCGATCTGCGCCTCCGAGGCCCCCATCTCGTGGTGCGGGAACGCGAGGTCGCTCCCCCCACCCTGCACGTCGATCGGCGAGCCGAGGTGGTCGAGGGCGATCGCCGAGCACTCGATGTGCCAGCCGGGCCGGCCGCGGCCGAACTGGCTGTCCCACGCGGGCTCGCCCGGACGCTCGAGCTGCCAGAGCAGGCAGTCGAGCGGGTCCTCCTTGCCCGGCCGGTCGGGGTCGCCGCCGCGCTCGGCGAAGATCTGCAGCATCTCGTCGTCGGAGAGGTTCGCGACCGACCCGAAGCGCTCGTCGGCGCGGACCCGGAAGTAGAGGTCGCCGTCGATGTCGTAGACCGCGCCGGCGGCCTGCAGCTTCTCGATGTAGCGGAGCACCGCGGGGATCGACTCGACCGCCCCGATGTAGTGGCGCGGCGGGATGACGGCGAGCTCGGTCATGTCCTCGCGGAAGAGCTGGGTCTCGCGGTCGGCGAGCGCCATCCAGTCGTCGCCGGTCTCGAGCGCGCGCGCCAGCAGCGGGTCGTCGACGTCGGTGACGTTCTGCACGTAGTGCACCTCGTGCCCGGCGTCGAGCCACACGCGCTGCACCAGGTCGAAGGTGACGTAGGTGGCCGCGTGGCCCATGTGGGTGGCGTCGTAGGGCGTGATGCCGCAGACGTAGATCGTCGCGACCTCGCCCGGCGCCGTGGCCCGCACCTCGCCGGTGCTCGTGTCGTGCAGCCGCAGCGGGAGGCCGCTGCCGGGCAGGGTGGGGACGTCCGGACGCGGCCACGAGTGCATGGCAGCGATCCTAGGGTGTCGCCGCAGCCTCGCCCGTCGGCCGTCCCGGACCGCGAGACGTCAGAACGCGGGCCACGGGAGCGACGGCCAGCCGTCGCCCGGGAGCGGGTACGCCGCCTCGCGCAGCCGGCGGGCCACCCGCTGCTTCGTGCGGCCGAGCTCACGGCGGGTGAGGAGCAGGGCGAGGGTGTCGCCGAGCGCGCCGTCGAGGGCGTCGGTCAGCCGTTCGAGGTCCGCGACGAGCTCGTCGTCGAGGCGCTCGCCGGCCCACCCCCACAGCACGGTGCGCAGCTTCTCGTCCTCGCTGAAGGTGACGCCGTGGTCGACGCCGTACGTCGAGGGCTCGTCGTCGGGCAGCACGTGGCCGTGCAGGACGTGCCCGCCCTTGCGGTCGGCGTTGTTGACGACCGAGTCGAAGACGCACATCCGGCGCAGAACCGGGTCGTCGGCGTGCACGAGCGTGACCGGCTTGCCGCCCTCGCCGTGCGCCTCGACCACCTCGCGCCAGCCGGCCGGGGCCGCGCCGCGCGCGACGACGTCGACGAGCCCGCCACCGGGCTCCATCTCGCCGCCGCCGGGCGCCGTCACCCAGGCCTGGGCCATCCCCTGGCCGAAGGGTCCGTCCTCGCGCCAGACGGTCGGCGGCACGACATCCCACCCGACCGCCGCCGACACCTCGTACGCCGCGACCTCGCGCAGACCGAGGGTGGCGTCGGGGAAGTCCCAGAGCGGCCGCTCCCCCGCCGTCGGCTTGTAGACGCACATGACCTCGACGCCGTCGAGCGCGGCGAGAGCGAGGAGCGTCGCGTTGCTCGCGTCGACGAGACGGCCCTCGACCGTGAGGTCGCCGTTCTCGAGCACCTCGAGGAGGTCGTCCCTGGCGAGCACGGTCAGCGCCGGTAGCCGTTGGCCCGCGGGCAGATGTGGCCTGAGGGCTCGAGGGGCAGGTTGCAGAAGGGGCACGGCGGACGGCCGGCCGACACGACGCTCAGCGCGCGCTTGGCGAACGCGCGCGCCGCGGCGCCGGAGAGGCGCACCCGCAGGCACGCCGGACCGTCGTCGGGGTCCTCCTCGAGGTCGGGCACCTCGGTCTCGTCGTCCTCGACGATCTCGTGCGCCTCGATGATCACCAGCTCGGTGTCGCCGTTCCAGCCCAGCGCCATCGCGCCGACGCGGAACTCCTCGGTGACGGGCGGGTCGAGCGGCTCGAGGTCCTCGCTGCCCAGGGGTGCCGCAGCGGGCACGGGCGCCTCGCCGCCGGTGCGTCGGACGACCTCGTCGAGGAGGCCGTCGACACGCTCGGCGAGCACCTGGACCTGCTGCTTCTCCAGGCCCACCGAGACGACGCGCGCGCCGTCACGGGCCTGCAGGAAGAACTGGCGCTCGCCCGGCTGGCCGACCGTGCCCGCGACGAAGCGGTCGGGCTGGTCGAAGACGAGGAGCAGGCGAGCCACCGGATGACCCTATCCCGGGCCTCAGGCGCCCGCGCCCCCACCGACTGCGGCGTCGGACGACGGCTTGCGGCGACGGCCGCGGGCCTTCGGCGGCGGCACGAGACCCGACAGGTCGCCGCCGACGTCGTTGACGCGGACGACGAAGGGCCGCGTCTCGGTGTAGCGGATCACGGTCACCGAGCAGGGGTCGACGACGATGCGCTGGAACTCGTCGAGGTGCAGCCCGAGCGCGTCGGCGACGATGGCCTTGATGACGTCGCCGTGGGAGACGACGGCGTACGTCGGATCGCCCTCGGCGGACAGCCGCTGGTTCCAGTCGCGGACGGCGGCGACGGCGCGCGCGGACATGTCGGCGAGGCCCTCGCCCTCGGGGCCGGGGAACACCGCGGCGCTCGGGTGCGCCTGCACGACCTTCCAGAGCGGGTCCTTGGCCAGCGTCTTGAGCGGCTGGTTGGTCCAGTCGCCGTACTTCGCCTCGCCCACGCGCTCGTCGACGTGCAGGTCGGGCACCGGGTCGCGGCCGGCCAGGATCGCGTCGGCGGTCTCGCGGGTGCGCTCGAGCGGGCTGGTCACCACCGCGACGAGCGGCACCGCGCGCATCCGATCGCCGAGGGCGGCAGCCTGCTCGCGACCCTTGTCGTCGAGGTGGACGCCGGGGGTCCAGCCGGCCAGCACGCCGCCCGCGTTCGCCGCGGTGCGGCCGTGGCGGACGAGGATCACGGTGGGCACGGCCCGACCTTACGGGCCGTGGCGCCTCCGGGCTGCCACGATGGGCCCGTGATCCGTGGAATCGGCGTGTACGTCGACGGCTCCCCGCACGTCCCTGCGCACGGCCACCTCGTCCCCGAGGCGGCGTTCGGCGAGACGGACCTCGACGTCCTGCGGTCGATGTGGGCGGAGGCCAAGGAGGGCGGCAGCGACAGCTTCGTCTGGCTCGGCCTGCGCGACCCCGGCCGCGCGGAGATCGACCTGGTCGCGTCGGTCTTCGGCATCGACGGGCTGCAGGTCGACGACTCGCTCTCGATCCGCCAGCGCGCCCACCTCGAGGTGCGCGACGACCGCGTGTTCGCCGTCGTGAAGGTCCTCGGCTACATCGAGGAGACGTCCGACGTCGAGACCGCGCAGATCGCGGTGTGGGTCGGCGACTCCTACGCCCTCACCGTGCGCATCGGCGACGTCGGCGACCTGACCGGCCTGCGCGCCGCGCTGGAGACAGACCCGAAGCAGCTCGCGCTCGGTCCGCTGGCGGTGCTGCACGGCGTCCTCGACACCGTCGTCGACGGCTATCAGGTGGTCGTCGACGAGCTCGCCCTCGACATCAGCCAGGTCGAGGAGCGCGTCTTCTCCCCCGAGCGCACCGACGACGCCGCCCTCATCTACAAGCTCAAGCGCGAGAACCTCGAGGTGCGCCGCGCCGTCGATCCGTTGCGCACCACGGCGCTGCGGCTGCTCGACCACGAGCTCGTCGAGGTGCCGACCGACCTGCGCCCGTACTTCCACGACCTCGGCGACCACATCCTGCGGGTGAGCGACCTGTCGGCCCAGCACGACGTGCTGCTCGGCACGGTGCTCGAGGCGGCGCGCTCGCGGCAGGCGGTGCAGCAGAACGACGACATGCGCAAGATCTCGGCGTGGGTCGCGATCGCCGCCGTCCCCACGATGATCGCGGGCATCTACGGCATGAACTTCGACTTCATGCCCGAGCTGCACTGGGAGCTCGGCTACTACGGCGTCCTCGCCCTCATGGTGACCGTCTGCTTCCTGCTCTACCGCGCCTTCAAGCGCAGCGGCTGGCTCTGACCCGCGCCTCGTCCATGTCGACGGGTGCTCAGCGGGGCTTCTAGACCTCCCTCAGCACCCACCGACGCGACGTCGTCGCATGGCTCCTCCGTCGGAGCGAAGGGCGCTGGCTACGACGAGGCGTCCGGACCTCCGAGCGCGCGTGACGCCGAATCTGGGGCGGCCACGACGTCGATGAGCGTCCAACGAGGTCTCTAGACCTCGCTCAGCACCCACCGACGGGGACCCCAGGTCGATGGGTGTTCAGCGTGGCTTCTAGACCTCGCTCAGCACCCATCGACGGCACGCAAGAACCTTGCGCGGTGGCGCGACAGAACCCTCCGCCCTCCCGTCGTAGCCAGCGCCCTTCACCCCCGACGCGAGCGCCACCGCGAGACCCCCGGACGGACGGACCTCGTACGCCATCGCCGTCCATGCGTCGTGAGGGCACTCTCTAGCGCCCCCCTATCACGCCTCGACGGCTGAGGTCGGTCAGGTGGCGGACCAGATGCCGCCGTAGACCAGGGCGAGGATGATCGCGCCGACCACCACGCGGTAGACGGCGAAGACGAGCATCGAGTGGTTGGCCAGCCAGCGCAGCAGCCACGCGATGGCGGCGTACCCGACGACGAACGCCACGACGGTCGCGACGATGGTCGGACCCCACTGCGGACCGCCGGCGTCGCCGAGCTTGCGCGCCTCGAACAGGCCCGAGAGCACGACCGCGGGGATCGACAGCAGGAACGAGAACCGTGCCGCGGCCTCGCGCGTGTACGACAGCGCGCGTCCGGCGGTGATGGTGGAGCCCGAGCGCGAGACGCCGGGGATCAGCGCGAAGGACTGCGCGAGGCCGAAGAGCAGGCCGTCGCGGAGGCTGAGGCCCTCGACGTCCTTGGTCTGCGGCGCGACCTTGTCGACGAGCCAGAGCACGACGCCGAACAGGATCAGCACCCAGCCGATGATGCGCAGGTCGCGCGCGCCGGTCTCGATCTGGTCCTTGAACAGCAGTCCGAACACGGCGATCGGGACCGTGCCCAGGATGATGTACCAGCCCATCCGGGCGTCGAGGCTGCCGCGCAGCGACGGCGTGAACAGCGACCGGACCCACGCGCTCACGATGCGCACCAGGTCGCGCCAGAAGAACAGCAGCACCGCTGCCATCGTCCCGAGCTGGATCACCGCGGTGAACGCGGCGCCCGGGTCGGGCCAGCCGAAGATCTGCGGGACGACGCGCAGGTGCGCGGTGGACGAGATCGGGAGGAACTCGGTGAGGCCCTGGACGATCCCGAGGACGACGGCCTCGACGTAGTTCACCCGGTCATTCTCCCAGGCCCGAGCGGTCGAGGACCTCGGCCATCGTGCGGAGGGTGGTCAACCTTTCGTCAAGGCTGGCCGCGTACGTCGCGACGGACAGCGTCGTCACGCCCGCCTCGGCGAGAGCGTGCAGCCGCTCCTGGACGCGCTCGGGCGGACCGATCAGCGACGTGCTGTCGATGAACTCGAACGGGACGGCCGCGGCGGCACCGTCGTAGTCGCGGGCGAGGTACTTGTCCTGCACCTCGGCCGCCGCCTCGTCGAAGCCCATCCGCACCGCGAGCTGGTTGTAGAAGTTCTTCTCCCGGCTGCCCATGCCGCCGATGTAGAGCGCGCTGTAGGCACGGGCCGGCGCGGCGCACGCCTCGAGGTCGTCCCCGAAGTTCACGGGGACCGTCGGAACGAGGTCGAAGCCCTCGAGGGTCTTGCCGACCTTGGCGCGACCGGCCGCGACGTGGCCGAGCAGGTCGGACGAGTGCTCGGGCGAGAAGAAGATGGCGAGCAGGCCGTCGGCGATCTCGCCGGCGAGCTCGAGGTTCTTCGGGCCGATCGCCGCGAGGTAGATCGGGATGCTCTCGCGCACCGGGTGGACGGTGAGGACGAGCGCCTTGCCGGGGCCGTCGGGCAGGGGCAGCGTGAAGAACTCGCCGTCGTACTGCACCTTCCGGCGCGAGAGCGCGAGCTTCACGATGTCGACGTACTCGCGGGTGCGGGTGAGCGGCTTGTCGAAGCGGACGCCGTGCCAGCCCTCCGACACCTGCGGACCGGAGACGCCCAGACCCAGGCGGAACCGGCCGCCCGACAGCGTGTCGAGGGTGGCCGCGGTCATCGCGGTGTTGGCCGGGGTGCGGCCGGGGATCTGGAACACCGCGGACCCGACGTCGATGCGCTCGGTCTGCGCGGCGACCCAGGCCAGGACGGTCGCGGCGTCGGAGCCGTAGGCCTCCGCGGCCCACACCGACGAGTAGCCGAGCTTGTCGGCCTCCCGCGCGAGGGCCAGGTTGTCGGAGTCGTTGCCGGCTCCCCAGTAGCCCAGGTTCACGCCCAGCTTCATCGTGTCCGCCCTCCCGGCGACGTCGCAGGGTCGATCGAACGACCCTCGCGGAGCCTAACCGGCTGGTGAGGGGGTGGCCGGATAGGGTCGGGCGACATGGAGATGCGTCCGCTCGGCCGGTCCGGCCTGCAGGTCTCGCGCCTGGCGCTCGGCACCATGACGTGGGGCCGCGACACCGACGAGCACGAGGCGCGCGACCAGCTCCTCGCCTTCGTCGAGGCGGGCGGCACGCTGGTCGACACGGCCGACGTCTACGCCGACGGCCGCTCCGAGCAGATCGTGGGCGCGCTCGTCGACGAGGTCGGCCGCGATTCCGTCGTCCTCGCCACGAAGGCCGTCTCGCGCCCGGGCACCGACCGCCGCCGCGACGCCTCGCGCGGCCACCTGCTCGGCGCGCTCGACGCGTCGCTGCGGCGCCTCGGCGTCGACCACGTCGACCTGTGGCAGCTGCACGCCTGGGACCCGCTCACGCCCGTCGAGGAGACGCTCGGCGCGCTCGACACCGCGGTGGCGTCGGGCAAGGCGCGCTACGTCGGCATCAGCAACTACTCCGGCTGGCAGACCGCCACGGTCGCCGCGCACCAGGCGGCGCACCGCGGCAGCGCCCGGCCGATCTCGACCCAGATGGAGTACTCGCTGCTGCAGCGCGGCATCGAGCGCGAGGTCGTCGGCGCGGCCGAGGCGGGCGGGCTCGGCATCCTCCCCTGGTCCCCGCTGGGCCGCGGCGTCCTCACCGGCAAGTACCGCCACGGCACGCCCGCCGACTCGCGCGCGGCGTCGTCGCACTTCTCGTCGTTCATCGCGCCGTTCCTCGGTGAGCGCAGCCGGCTGATCGTCGACGCCGTGGCCACGGCCGCCGAGGGTCTCGGCGTCGCCCCGCTCGAGGTGGCGCTCGCCTGGGTGCGCGACCGTCCTGGCGTCGTGGCCCCGATCGTCGGCGCGCGCACCGCCGCGCAGCTGCGCGGCGCGCTCACGGTCGAGGAGCTCGAGCTGCCCGACGAGATCGTCACGGCTCTCGACGAGGTGTCCTCCCCGGAGTCGTCGTACCCCGACAGCGGCTGGACCGGGCGCTGACCCACGCCATGAGCGACAACTCCGCCGTCCGCCTGCTCACCGACGCCGCCGGCTTCGGGCACACCGTGCTGCCGCAGGACGTCGTGCTGCGCACCGCCTCGCGCGACGACGTCGACGCCGCGCTCGCCGACCTCGCGATCGTCGACGTCGACTGGCAGGGCCGGCCGTCGTGGGCGCTGTCCGACGTCGCGGAGTCCGAGGAGCTGCTGGCCGACGGGCTCGCGCAGCTCGCCGCCGAGAACCGCCTCGCTGTCGTCGCCGGTCCCGACCCGGCGGGTCGGCGCCTCGCGCTGGCGCGCGCGACAGGTGCCGGCGTACCCGCGGTGGTCCTCGACGAGGCGCACCGCGTCGGCCTCGACGAGACACTCGGCGCGGTCGAGGACCTGCCCGAGGACGCCGTGCT